>DAOVGR010000010.1 GCA_030672305.1 Thermoplasmatales archaeon
CACCGACCAAAGTCAGCAAATCTACAACACTTGTTGCGTTTCCAAGTCACAACGTGTGACTAATCTGTGATCTGCTCCTCTTTAGTTTTAACGAATCAGATTTCTTCACTCAGCCAAGTTTTGCCCTCCTCAATCTGTTACCAGCAGTCATCGGCTCAGCCTCACAGCTACTATGGGTCAGCTGACTCCTCATGCAACATCAGCATTTGGTTTTCCCATATTGGTTATACCTTTCCTTACCTGTCTCCCCTTACAGGATTACATGAGGTCTCCCCAGGTGCTCAACATAACTCTTTGCCATCATTCTGACCATAACCACACGAACGACTCCCTTGCTTTCATACCCTGTTTAAATCACTTCAGCAATGTATTAGGCATTGGACTTCCCCGAGCTTTGGGCGGGTCGCCAATCGTCGTGCCACCTCTGGTTCACTTTCGTTCCGGACTGATGGCTCATCTGCAGCCTCTTCACACATCACATCACTGTGATATGCTGGCTACCTCTACTAAGGTATTAGAGCTTTTGACTCATCTTCGACTACTGCACCGTTACAGGTAAACAGCACAGAAGGGACTTTCACCCTCTAGTCATACTGAGATACTGGGCACACCAAAGCTAAATTCTACAAAAATCTTAAATATAAAGGATTAATTGGTTTTATATTGGGAGGTATAGTATGAATAAGAAACTAATTGGAATTTTAGTGGTAGTAATGCTGGTGATAATTAGTTCTTTGTCGTTAAATGCTATAGGTTTGGAGTCAGAAAGAAAAACATCGAGATTTGAAGTGGGGAACGATTTGCCATCCATTGTAGGTGTTTTGGGGGTCTATAATAAAACTGATGTTACAGAAATGGAATTTAATATTACATATGAATTTAAAATTATTTCTAAAATACGTGGTCGTAGTTTACCGGGGATTTATAAGGATATAAGAATAGTTGGGAAAAATTTTGGTGCTCTACGTTTTTACAAATTCCCTTACCTTCATTGGGACATTTTTACCTTAGACAGATATGATAATGAATTAGTTGAATTAAAGATAGATACATTCATAGGACTTTTTGACCATTATACTGAGCCAATGGAACCGTTGTTATTCTTAAATGGTTTAGCAAATGGTGTCGAAATCATATATAGATAGTCGGTTCTGCAAATTAGAAAATTTAAAAATTAGGAACGGTGAATCTAGTTACCCACCGTTTTCTTCTTTTGATACCATATAGCAGTTTTCAGTCATATCAAGATTTATTTGTTAAACTATTTAAAATTAACTGTTCTGCATTTTTAATCTATCTTTTCTATATCTGTTATTTATGAATAAACGTGCAGAATCTTGATTTTACGTGCAAAACTTAATTTACGTGCAAAGCTACTATCATCGTTTGAAATTTTATTTTTTAGATATTTATAGATTATTTGAGAGGAACTATCTTTATCAAAGGATTTTTTATCTGTGGTGATCTCTTTCATCTAGAAACCTCCGTCTATTATAACAAATCAGATTTAATACTTTCTTCTATCTCTGTCTTTGCCCTTTTATTCACGTTTGACCTTAATAAGAAACTTGACTCTAAAATACACATTTTAATTCTTTGTATACTATTTTATTTTTCTTTTGATTGTGCCTTTAAACTCATATCTCTCATAATTTAAAATAGATAACTTTACGTTATTGATATTAATATCATTTTTCGGTTTATACCTTTCAGAATATTAAGTATATAATAATATCGAAATCTATTTAAATATATTTGTATTTAGGTCATATAGTGACTATATATGAGTGTTGTATACAAAGATAACAGTTCAGAAGAGAATTGGAAACTACCAAAAAAATATAATGAGATGACAAATGAAGAAAAATCAAGAACATTGAAGACATATGCATTAAAATTTTTAAAACAGAACGGGCCAGCCACTACTTCTCAAATACAAAAAGTACTCGGGGCACCAAGTCCTATTTCCCTTAAAAAAGCATTGGATAATTTAGCTTTTACAAGTGCAATTTATAAAGAATCATGGGGTGGAAGAGAATCAACGTATTTTCCTAATGGACGTTTGGCTCATGCATTAGCTCATGGAACCGTTAAATGTGGTAGTTATAAAGAATATGGTTTGAGAACTTACATCGATAGACTGACTGGAAAACATTTAACAGTTACAGAATATTCAGTTTCACCATCAGGAAGGAGAGAACCTAAAGGTGGCATAAGAATTGACTTAGTTGATTTAGATAAACTTATTGGTGAATTAAAAAGAATTAAAGAGGAACTAAAAAAATCTGATATATTGGATAGAGGTATAATAAGTAGGTGAGAAAAATGATTAAGTTAGAATATAAAAAAGTTGAATCTCAGAGGGCTATTTCAAGATTTGGGAAACTGAGAACAAGTAAAGGATCTTTTGATATGCCTTACGTCAGTCCAGGTCTCCGAACAAAATATGATTGCGAAGCTCTTTTTGAGAACATTCAAGGTGGTTTATATCCCCAGATTATTACACCTTATGCCAGCCGTAGAAACAGCGTAATGCATGATGTTAAAAAACTCCTTGGCATATCTTATGAGCAAAATAACTCAGATGAGGAGATAATATCAATACAACCTAATATCTTGATAATACCTGATCCCGAATATGAAGCATTGTCATTTCGTTGTACGGCACGGGATAAATTTAAAGAAATTGAGGATATTGATAAAAATTTTAAAGATTTATTTGACACGCAATTATCAAATAAAAATAAAAAACAGGTTGAGTCTGTTTGGAATAAAATTACTTCAGATTATGGCTATACAGGAATAAAAGATTGGGCAACAAATATTTTACAATCAGTTGAATCAGATATATTTTACGCTCCAACACATATCATAAAATCAAATGTTCATAATAGTGTACGGAAAGCTTTCAATCATGCCTATAATATTCTTGATGAAGCAGTTGCAGATGAAAAATTTACTTTATATGGGATTCATTCCATTCTTCATTGGAATATATTTAAAGAAAACAATGTCAAGGCTGCTTCCACAAGACAACAAATCTATTCTGAGCTTGAAAATTGGATTGATCCGAGAAGTAGACACTCGGGTCTTTTTTTCAGTTTTAAAATTTTCGATGAAAACAATAATTTATCCAATCCAAATAGTGGAAGCATAAGAAGAAAAATTTTGAGTCATTTTATTTCTGAAATATCTCAAATAACAAATAATGCAAATGGTGGAATTATTATACATAATTTTGGGAATTGGGTTTTAGGTGCGATGGATAGTGGAGCAGATATTGTTACATTTAGATCAAGTGGCCCTATGGAAATCGAAAAACCTATCCCTATTGGGAATATATTAAAAAATGCTAAATCTGGTAGTAATAAAAAGGCAACGTATTCGATAGAACCTCCAGTAACACCATCAATTTTTAATTTTGATACTCTTACAGATAGTGATGTTGATGTGATTAAAAGACTCTGGGAAGAAAATGGTACTTATCCTCTTCCTTCATGTATTAAAAATGCGATTGACTATTGGGATTATGATATGCATGAGCAAAGAATATATTGTGCCAGAACAAGAATAGGAACATTAGTTGAAGTAGGTAAGGAGTATAGAGATATTGGAATTGATGTTGAAGGCATTCCTTTATCTGAAGGTTTGAGAGGAAGAGTTAATCAGAGTTATATTATACAGGAATTAATTGATTTGTGCCCATCTTTGGGCAATAATATTTTCTCCACATATAAAGAAAAATCAATTTTTAGACGCAATAAATCACGATTACAATCATATGTTTCTGATGAAGGAACGAGTTATGATGTAGTATCTCAAAGTCTGATTTCATCAATAATTAATAAGGAATTAAATAAACAAGACTTTTATAATATGATTGGAGAAGTTTTAACCTTAAAAGTTCAGCCTTTTGAAAAGATAAATAACGAAAGATATACAGAAAGAAATAAACGATTAGAAAAAATTATTAGAAAGATAGAGCGAGAAAATAGAAAAAATAAGTTGTTTTAATTTTTCACTAAAAAATTATTTCAATTCTTAACAGGTTTAATATGAATTACAATATTTTTCCCTTCAATTTTCATATTCCAATCCAATTTGTCTCCTTCCTTCAAGTTAAATTGATTTATAATTGCAGCAGGAACTGTTGTTCGATATGACTTAGCTATTGTTGATGCTTTTGCTATGGTTGTAGTAAATCCCATAAATATCACGAGTAAATGTATTAATGATTATATAAATTTAACTACCTTTGATACTGTCAAATATTCTACCTAAAAGTTTATATACTACCTTCAATATACCCTAAAATAGGTAGTAAAATAGGTAGTAATATGACTGAGGAAAATAATGTTCGAAACTCATCTTCAAAAACTCTTTCGAGGATTGATGAAACAAACTACCTTAGACTACCTAGGAAAAGGCAAAGGTAAAATGGAACAATCCTTAGAACAAAAAATAAGAATAAGTTATCCTCAAGATTGGGTTGCTTACAATCAAGCACAAACACAAGAAAAAATACTTTTTTTAGAACTACTACATGAGCTTACATCTCAAATACCCGAGCAAAAATATAAAGGAAACGGTAGACCACCAGCAAATCTTGGAGAATTGATTTATTCTTGTTGCCTAAAACAATATCTTGACATAAGTAGTAGGAGAAGTCAGTCAGATATTAGAATATCTGAACAGATTGGATATATCAATCATGCGCCACATTTCAACACTATTTTAAAATATCTGCGTAAACCTGAACTAAAAAAGATATTAACAAAATTAATTGAGATTTCAGCATTGCCACTTAGAGAGGTTGAATCTGATTTTGCACTCGATGCCACTGGTTTCAGCACTGCAATGTATGGGCAATGGCTTACTAAAAGAAATGTGTATAAGGAGAAAAGGACTTTTAAAAAAGTACATTGCATGTGCGGTGTTAAAACCAATGTTGTTACCTATATAGAAGTTACTGATGGTTATGTTCATGATACGGTAATGTTTGAGAGTTTGGTGAATAATACTGCAAGAAATTTCAGTATGCGGGAGGTTAGTGCGGATAAAGGTTATTCAAATGAGAGAAATCTTCAACTTGTTTCTAAGCATGGTGCTATTCCTTATATTATTTTTAAAAAGAATGCTAGAGTTTCAAAGGATAGAATGTTGATTTGGCGTGTTATGTGTCGCTATTTCAAGGATCATAAGGACGATTTCTTGGAGCATTAACATAAAAGATCCAATATTGAAACAACTTTTAGTATGATGAAAAGAAAATTTGGTTCTCATGTTCGAGCAAGGGATTCTGTTGCGCAAGAGAACGAAGTATTATGTAAGGTGTTATGTCATAATATCGTTGTTTTGATTCATGAGATGTTCGAGCTTGGTATAAGAGTTGATTTTTCTGATGCGAGGCAGGAGTTTATGTGCAAAATAGAAGTGTAGATAGTTTATGTGCAAAGCCCTTTATTAATATACAATTATATAACCTCTCGTGTGCGACAAAATCTTATTTTTATATCGAGGCTTTTTTAATTATTTGTAGCCATTTGAAACCGTTAAGGTTTGTATTGCCTGTTGCCTCTGTTGGTGTGCATCCTATTGCTTGATGTTTTTTTACAAGGTTGTAATGTACTCTAAATCCTACCATTAAAGTTTTACAACCGTGTGTCACATCCACTTGTTAACAATCTTCTTTTTGCACATTTATGACCTTTGCCTGTGTCTATTAAATATTTGCAATTTAATCTATGGCTCATACATTCAACCCCCCAACATCCAGAATAATGGTAAAAAATAAAGAAAACCAGTATATTCTACCTGGTCTCTTTTTTATTTATTACTTGTTTTAATCAAAGGTCACTGTAAACTGATAATTAGCCACTAGTTCACTACCTATATTCAGTATATCATAGTCAGGGTCTCGCAAACAAGTATATACTCGATAAGTTCCATCACCATTCGAAAGACTATTTGTATTTACATTTTGAGGATTGAATATAGTATCTAGTCCAAGCACACCATCAACATTAATCGTTCTAGGTGTAGTCTCATTGTTAACAATTTGGTCAAGTTCCCAAGCGGTACTTGTCGTGTTATAATAATCGATTTGAATCAATAGATAACCTGAGAAGTTTGTTGAACCTGTGTTTTCAATCTTGGATTTATAACCAGTGTAAAATGATAATGCATTGCTCTCAATGTGGTTGGTTCCATCACTAACATTATACTTCCAGTACCACCATTGTCCATTCACTGTTGCATTAGAAAATGTTTGATGATATGTTCCATTGCTAACACTGTTGTTAGTTCCAAAGACTTGCCAACTTCCACTAGAGTTAGACCACCAAGTGATGTTCATTGTATCACCATTGGCATCACTAACTGTAAGATTCATGACTGGAGTAATTGGAATAGCAGTAGCTCCAGTAACTGGATATGGATTTGTAATTGCAGGATAGGCATTATAGGTCACTCGTACTTCGACCTTAGAACAATATACAGTATATAGTCCGATTATTGATGATTCTACATCAACATTTAAATTCTTAACAAAAGTCCAAGTCCAAGGAGATGGAGCACCAGGATTATTAGTAATATCATACCAACTAGACCAATTACCTGTAGTAGTTGGACTGAAAACATGAACGCCATCTAATGCTTTTAACCTAATTTCATGAATTGGTGGACCCTCATTACCAGAATACTTACCAAAACATCGAATTTCAACCTTAGATATTGGACCTTTGTCAATATCAGAAAATGTATTACCATCAAGAGTCTCTATTTCACGGTCAGTTGTAGTTGAAGCATAATTAGAAGTATTTCCATCTACCATATTTGATGGATTTGTTTCCCAAGCAAAAGGAGCATTATAACTAATATAGAAATATGTAGCTTTACAGGCATCATACCAGAATATTTCAGTTGATTTCTCCTGATCTACATCTAATGTTCCTATTTTGATTCCAAGTGTTACAGGTGCATTATACTGACCAGACCTTGATTTTACCTGTACCTTGTAGTTCAGGTTTTCATCCCATCGCAGATATAATGATTCCTCTTCGTTATCACCTGTGTCTTCTTTAATGTAGAAACTTGGAACATCCATGTTTGTATAGGTTTCATCTAAATCTTCTTCATTTAGATAGTATGTTGTTCCATCAATCTCTATGTAGTCATCTTCCTCTGTCATATCAATCTGAATGTCTTTAATCTCCCATGCAAATCCAAGATTGTATGGAATATCTTCGTTGTCGATGTTCTTGATATATGGTATGACCGTTAGCTCATTGTCATCAACACCAAGATGATACCTGATGGCTAGTCGGAAATCATACCCAGCGTAGTTTAGGTCTTTCCATAAGGTAGCGGTTACATATGATTCGTTATCACTTTCAATGTCCTTGTTGAATCCGTTTAACTCATCTGTTCGATAGATAAGATTCCATTCATCATTATTGTAATATCCAAGCATCAAAACATTATGAGACCAGTATTCATTATAGTGATTCGTGAGTTGTATTCCGCTATCAGTGTCGAAGTAGTAATTATCCAAATTATTCCAGATATGCAAAACATCACCATCATCAAGAAGTTCATAACCAGTAAGATAAGAACTTACTGGTGGGTCTGTGATATTGATTATTTCATTGCTTCCGTAACTATCTTTGACAGTACAGATTGAGATTGTTGCATCAACAGAAACATCAAAATCATGTGTTGATGAACCACTCTCGTTTCCGTTTACGTCTTTAGCCAAGATTGCATAATCATATTGACCATGTTGCCATGTGTCATTAAAAACGTATTCATAAGTATCATCTACGGTATTAGTCATATTGAAACTAACAAAGGTGTCATCTGGATAAGAAATACTAACGGATACTACATCTATATCACTAACATTAGAAGTAACGTCAGCACTTATGGTAACATTTTGGCCAAAACCAACTGGGTCAGGATTTGCAGTAACATTTGCTATCTTTGGAATGTTATAATCAGTATTATATGGGTAAAGGAAGAAAAAATCCGACCCAATAGTATCATTAATAATATCACCACCAATACCAACAATGCTATTAATCCTATCTGTAGAATTATACAACTTAATACTGTATGTAAAGAATCCCGCCTGTTCATTTTCAGGAATTGTAACATTAAATGATTCTAATTCGTATAGATTCCTGGCAGAGAAATTTACAAGTTTAGATACAACAAATTCATCTGATGTAGCACGCCAAATTGAAATATTAGCCATTACAAGGTCATGTGGGACTGATGATTTTGCATAGAAATTAACTGTTACTGTATCCTTCAGAGTATCATCATCATCAGTATCAATTAGGTTTAGATAGGTACTATGAAACCAACAATCAGGCCAAACTGCAAAATATTTCGTTATGTTCCATGCAAGCTCAAAACTGACATTCAAATCACTTCGATTCATATTTTTCATACTATCCCCTTCTTCATAATTATTTCCTGTTCTATGACGATAGGGATTAGTTTTAGCTGCATCCTTCACAAAACAAATAGTTTTACATTGAAAATCACTACCTGACCCCCAAAAAAGTAGACGATGTATAGGTAGATGTCTTTTATTCCAAACAAAATCTTCAGCACCAGTAAGCATAGTTGATTTTTGAGTGTCGTTTTTAAATCCTGTTCTCTTATAATATTGGGTTATATGTGTAATATTTTCTATGATTTTTCTAGTCTCATCATCATTTTTCTCATAATATAAACTTAAAGTTGTGTTTGGATAATTAATACCTATCATGTCAAAACCAATCCAGTAAGTAAAATTAGTGTCTTTATGGCTATCACTATAATGCTGAGCACCACGATACAATAATTCCTCACCAGTGGTAAAAAGAAATGTCAAATTATATTTTGGTGTAATGTCATAGTCTGAAAAATATTTAGCAATACCAAGTACAACACCAGCACCTGCACCTGAATCAAACGGAGCCTCTGACCACCAACCATCATATCTATTGGAAATACAAATTCTTGCATCACCAGGACTATTATCGATGTTTATTTCACCTTCAACATTATAAGCCTCTGTACCAGTTTTCCAGTTCGAGGGAGTTCCTAGGTGTTTTTCTTTTTGATATTCCTGGTTAACATAACCAGTGATAGTAGTATTACTTTTGTTGGTATGGTCTATTAACCATTTACCTACAGACCCGTTAACCGCAAACATTGGAAGGCTAGGGCCAGCATAAAATAATCTAAACCATCCACCGTTGGTAAGAGGGGGATTATAATTATTCATAAAATGTGTTTCATTATATGAATCATAAAGAATAACTCCTTTACACTTATAAGTATTGAAAGGATAACAAGATAATTTATTTAATAACCTTAAAAAATATGTTTTATCTTTCCAATCACCATAACTTGGGATATCCTCTCCACCAGGTTTAGCATTTCGTCCTAAACAAACAAAATTATATTCAGGCCAAGTTGGAAAACAGCTCAGATTGAATCTAAACGTTAAATTTAACGTGCAATTAGAACTATCCACCAAAACTGTCTCGTTGGCTATTTTATCTAATAGTATTGTAAGATTGCTATCGGTATCATTAATTCTTACAATTGGAAAAGTGCAATTTGAAGCATTCTCACTTTGAATACCTGAGGTGCTGTTATATAATAAAATTATAGCTGAAGCATTAGTAACATTTTCTAATTTATCATCACAATTATTATCTTCATGGATTAAAAAAACAGTGTCATTTTGTTCTTCAGGTAATGTTCCAGTGTTGTTAATATAACTGGTGTTTCCCATTACAGAGTAATTAGTCCATGTAAATGTAATGGTTATATTTAAATGAAAACCTGTTCTAAATACACCATTAGGCCATTTATCATCAACTGGAAATAAACGAATATCATCTTCATCTAAAAATGTGAAATTATCTGTTAAACTTCCACCAATAATATTTTTTGGTTTACAGCTAGGAGTTACAAAACTTTCATTTAATGGAACAACATTTGGAAAGCCATCAGTCTCACTTGTATAATTTTCATTGTTTATACAGAGCGAAAATTCAGTGATATTGATTCTGCTTGAATAATATCTATTAATTAATTTTATGTCTTCGATTGGACCAATCGGTAATTTTTCAACATTATCAAGTCCCATTTCAATATCCATTTCTCTTTTAAGGTACTCAGCAGTCCAATTATCACCCGCTGTTCCAAAAGCACGGCCCTTAGGGATACTACCATCTGGATATACCTGTTTATTATGTATCACATTACTAAGATTATCTGTCACTTCCCACATATAATCTAAATCAAGACCTATTATTTCACCGATTTCACCAGATTGTCCTCCACCTCCAGCAGTAGCCTCAACATCAACATCGTTTAATACAATCACTATAGTAGACAAACAAAACACTAGCGTCATTACTAAAACATATATTTTTTGTTTCATTTCCGGTCCTCCCTTTTATGGTTTCATATTTTTACTTTGGTTAATTAAGTTTTTGATTTAAACAACGACTTTTGCCGAACTCTAAACATTTTAATAATATGTTAGCATTATTAAATTGGATATGAAAAATTTAAATATCTCAAAGATCTTGTATATATCATCAAGAGAGGAAAAAATGAAAAAAAATATCTTAATAATTGGAATAATAACATTATTTGTTATATCAACAACATCACCGATTGTATTTGGAAGTAATACTATTAATTATCAGATTTCTAAAGGATTTAACTCTGAAAAGACTTTACTTTTAGATGGTCCACCTATAGATAGTGCTTGGCCAATGTATTGTCATGACACACGTCATACAGGTAGAAGTCCTTATAGTACTGCTGATAATCCTTATGAGATAAAATGGATGTTTGATATATATGGTCCAGTTTGGGGTGGTCCAGTTATTGATGATGATGGTATTATATATATTGGTTCAGACAGTATTTATGCAATTTATCCAAATGGCATATTAAAATGGAGGTGTGATGACCGTTTTAGTGTTTCGTCCACACCAGCTATTGATGAGAATGGTATCCTTTATGTTGGCTCAATCTGGGCACATCCAAATTATTTTTATGCGATTGATACAAGTAATGGAGACCTAAAATGGAGAAGAGAGAATGACAATATTTATTCTTCTCCTGTTATTGGAGATGATGGTTCTATCTATTTTGGAAGTTTAAATGAAAATATTTATGCATATTATCCAGATGGAACCCTGAAATGGAGGTATAAAACAAATGATAACGTATATTCCTCACCTGCAATTGGGGATGATGGTACTGTTTATTGTGGTAGTGATGATGGGAACCTGTATGCCTTATATCCAAATAATGGAACGCTAAAATGGAAATATAAAACTGGTGGTTGGGTAGGCTATGGGCCTTCTATTGCTGATGATGGAACAATCTATTTCGGCTCGTGGGATGGATATACTTATGCTGTTCATCCTGATGGTACGTTGAAATGGAAGACAGGAGGACATCTTGCTGGTGCTACTCCTATTACTGGAGCAGATGGAACTATTTATGTTGGTACTACAAAACTCACAGCTATCAACCCTGATGATGGAACAATAAAATGGCAGGTAGGCTCAGGTGGCAGTATCCGTGGTAGTAATCCATGTATCTCTGCTGATGGTACAATATATTTTGGAAATTATGAAGGAAGTGATATTGTTGCTGTTAATCCAGATGGGACTGAAAAGTGGCGGAAATCTATTGGAGGTGATGTTATCTCTGCTCCTGCAATTGGTAAAGATGGAACTGTATATATCGGAGACGGCAGAGATGAAGCTCACCTACATGCATTTGGACCGTTAGACCCTGATGCTCCATCTGCACCAGATATTAAAGGTCCAAGGATTTGTTTACCAGGCATTCCGTATCAATACGAGTTTACATCCGCATCACCCATTGGTAATAAGATTTATTATCTGGTTGAATGGGGTGATGGCACAGTCACAGGGTGGAGTGGTTATTATGGGTCTGGAGAGACAATTACATTTTATCATGAATGGTCAATCCCTGTCAAATCTACAATTAAGGCTCGTGCTAAGGATACTGATAATCTCTGGGGACCATGGTCTGAATTAAAAGTTAATAGTCCAAGAACCAGAGTATCTAATCTAGGATATCAATGGTTGGAACGGCACTTTCGTGGGATTTATTTATGGCATCCGATTTGGTGATATAATGAAGTATGACATCTCTTTTTTTGATTGGTTTCAACATGTTTATGTATCTGGTCATTGATGGTGCATATAATCCACTTTGTCCTGCAAGCTTCTTTTGAAATCTATACTCACTGGAAATTTCCATCCAGGCTTTCATTAATTAAACCTCTTGTATTATTTTAATCTGTATATAAAGAATTAACTATTACCGCATTCTATAAAATAAGAAAAAGCAAATTTATTTGCTACAGATGGTTCTGATAATTATTCAATAAACCATAATTTTGCTCTTCCTTTATTACGTAAGGATGAGAAAGATAAAAATAAAAATCTTACAGATAATGAAATGAACAAACCATTTGAATCTTTTAAAAATTGGCAACAATATACTCAAGATGCAAAAAGAAGTAAACTTAACAATTATGATGAGCATCTTGCCGGTTCAACAGTTAGAAAAAAGATGAATAAATTACCTTATTGGTTTATTGTAGTTTGGCTTTCGGGTTTTGTTGTTTGGTTTATGACCGCTTTTAATAAACTTGATTTTTTTCACATATTGTAAATATGTTAAGTATTATTAGGTATTGATGGGTAATGCAACTATTGATAAGGAGTTAAAAAAAGAAATAGAAGAACTCCTTGATGATGATGTTAGATATCGGGCTAGATATCAACATCTTAAAGGTTTTATCGATAATGCTTGTTTGGAATTATTGGATAAACTAAAGAAAAATAATAAGAAATGAATGGTTTTTATGTTCCTACCCAAACTATACACATGAAATTATCGTGTATGTTTATTTTTATTTGCTTGAATCATTTTTTAAATTCATCATCTTCTTTTTTCAGGGTAAGGCATTTTCTACTTCTTTTAACAGAACCTGAACAATATCCTCTTTTTTAACATCTCTTGGTATTAAAATTGGTTCAGCATCCAAAAACTCTCTCTTTGAACTTTTTCCAAATAATCTCTTGAAGTTACTCAAAACCGTGCATAAAACCATTTGAACCATTTCTTCATTCGTTTCGTCAGGATAAATAAAAAACGCTTTGCGACATTGGTCTGAGAGTTTTATTCTAATTAAATCCGCAATTGTTGCTGGTGGATTTGCAATCAATGATTATTATGACCGAGATGTTGATGCAACCTATAAACGTAATCGTCCCATTCCATCTGGAAGAATCCGACCTGAAAAAGCAAAGGTTATTGGTTATCTTCTACTTGTTGCTGGGCTGATTCTTGCTGTACTAGCATTACCCCCTCTTTCAGTTTTTATTGCAACAACATGTGCATTTCTTTTAGATTTGTATTCACGAGTTCTTAAAAGGAAACATACAATAATCGGTAATTTTGTAACAAGTTATTCCACGGCAATTACATACATATTTGGTTGGTCATGTTTGCTTGGTGTTCTTTCTGGGAAAATTGTTTTGACTCTATTTTGGATGTTTATACTGTCCTTATTGGTATGCTTAGGTAGAGAATTTATCAAATCAATACAAGACCTAAAAGGCGATAAAGAATTTAATATCAATACTATTGCTGTAAAATATGGGGTGGGTATAGCAGCATATTCCGCAGCTGCCCCTCTGATACTTGCCGTCATTCTGTCTCCATTACCTTACGTTTTTAACTTATTTGGGTTTTCTTATCTCGTAATTATTATTATTGTCGATATCATGCTTCTCGTTTCAAGTTTTTTGTTAATCCGTAAGATTCGAAAAATTGGAGATAGAGAGCCGATTTTTAACTTCGCAAAAAAAATAAAGGAGTCTCTTCTCGTTGCAATGGTAGTAGGTCTATTTGCATTTTCGATAGGATTGTTTATCTAATATATCTTTAGATATATGGGAGGAAAATGACTCTTTCACAAATACCAATTAGCATCGGCAGTATAACGGCAGTTATTTTATTTATTATAGGGGCTGTATT
The DNA here is from genome assembly GCA_030672305.1 of Thermoplasmatales archaeon. Lineage (GTDB taxonomy): Archaea > Thermoplasmatota > E2 > DHVEG-1 > DHVEG-1 > SG8-52-3. Next base: position 14,107 of record DAOVGR010000010.1, read on the forward strand.
GATATTAAAAAAAGAACGGAAAAAGTCACGTAATATTATTTTTCCCAATTTAACACAATTATTTTTCTATTGTTACTTTTGTGGCAATGCAGTTTCCCTATTGGCTGACTATTTTCTATTTGGGCAAATTTCTGAAGAAGTTTTCCTTATAATTGTTCCTTTGTTTATTAGTATGTTGGTAATATGGGCTTTTTTTAATTTTATTATATATCTTAAGAAAAAGTAATATATGTTGCGTTCATAGGTTCTGTAAATTATGGAGTTGGAAAATCTGAGTTGTTTTTATTTTTTTCTCTTTAGGTACAAAGCCTCACCTGCACCTAAAGTCATCATTCTGCACCCAAAGTCTTATCGCATAAGGAGTAATAATCTGTTTAGTATTGGGAATCGTTCTAAAAACCATTGAAACCAGAGATTACTTACCATTCTGTTTCTCGGAATCTCTATTTCAAACTCAGCCCAATCACTCTCAAAATCATAAATATCTTTAGCTTTAGCCCTAATAAGATATGTGCCTTCCTCCTCCCAATTATGACTTAGATTTATTTCTTCACCAGAAGGATAAGGACCAAGCCAACTACTATTACTACCATCGCCCCAATCAACAAAACATAAGACATCATCACCATTAGGGTCAGTAGCTACAAAGGTATAGTCATAATCTATACCAGGTTTCCCCTTTGCTGGACCATCAATATCTGGAATTTCTGGTGCACTATTAACATATGGTAACCAATCTCCACCATTGCGTATATCTCCAAAACAGTTGTATGGTAGGTCTGTATCTCCTAGACCATCTCCATCTAAATCTTCACCATTATAATTACTCCAGTAGTTGCCACCTAGATATGGCCCACCAATAATATTAGGTCCAATTGTTTTATCTATATTCCATGTGTTATTTCCAATATCATAAACATTATTTGTATTATCAAAATAGTTATCATATATAATGTTATTTTTAGAATTATAAATAGTAATGCCATCTTTGTTTGTGAGAATATAATTGGAAGCTATTGTATTTTTACTGTTGGAAGAAGTCAGATATATACCATCATCATTGTTTGAAATGATGTTATTTGTGATGGTACTATTACTGGATTTATCAAGATAAATGCCACGTTCGTTATTTGAAATGTTGTTATCAGTGACATTGATCTGTGAAGAATAAATGTAAATACCATAATCATTGTTTGAAACTGTGCTACTAGAGATAAAGCTGTTAATTGTGTTCAATAACGTAATTCCGACATTGGTATCTGATATATCTTGGTTTATCACATTGACATTGTCGCAGTTTATTAGTATAACCTGACCTGCATCAATATCTATTGTCATATCAGATTTATCTTCTAAAAAGACCAGAGGTTTTCCATTGACAATGTTATTAGTAACAGTGTTCTGATATGAATCTCGAACAAATAGACCATCATTAAGAAAAGTATTCCCTTTGATAATATTCTCGCCGTAGGAATCAACTAACATCCCACGGAAATTATTAGAAATGATGTTATCTGTGACAGTGTTGCTGGTAGAATAAATATGTATGCCATACTGTTCGTTTGAGATGAAATTGTTATTTGTAATAACATTGTTGTTGTTCGATTTAGAATCTTGGTATATCCCATTTCCATTATTTTGGAACATATTATCCTTAATGATATTATAATTGCTGATAAAATGCATGAACACACCATCCGCATTGTTTGATATATTGTTCTCTAGGATGGTGCTATAGGTGGAATCATAGAGACGAATACCCTGAGTATTATTTGAGAGATTGTTACCTTTGACAATGGCGTTAGAAGAATCAATATATATCCCACCTATAATGCTGTTGAAAACGTTATTGTTAAAAACTTTTGTATGATTGCTCCACATACGAACACGAATGCCATATCTACTGTCTGAGACAGTGTTACCTATGATTTTATTGTAATTGGAAGTGTACATAAATATGGCATGTGTGTTAAAGTATAATTTGTTGGAATTAACGGTATTGTTATGCGAGTGACGACCGAGGTTTATTCCATATTCGTTGTAAAGGATGATGTTTCCAGTGATATTATTATGAGATTGATAAGATTGTATGTGTATGCCCCCGTAGAAACCCGTGATTATGTTATCAGCGATGTTGTTGTATTTTGAATGAAGGGTAATTCCTCTTCCAGAAGACGAAGAACTATTTACAATCGTGAATCCACTGATGTTCACCAAATCAGCAATAACATAAACAATACGATACTCTCCGATACCATCAATAACAGTTGTATTCTTATCCTCACCTATCAGATTAATTGATTTATAGATAGTTATGTTTTCATAATAAGTCCCATTGTAGACAAATACTGTATCACCATCACTGGTATTATCTATAGCATCCTGAATATTACTGTAGTTCCCTTCTCCTGTTCCACCAACATAAAGAATGTTACCAGAACTAATTGGTATTGAAGGTTTCTTCACATTATTAATCGCAACAATTGGATTAATACATGTTCCCAGAAATAGAATAACTATTCCAATTGCCAGATAAGTCCTCAGAGGTTTAGAATTTGAGATATAAGCACCTCCAATAATAAATACCTGTCACTAAGCCATTCTAACCACTGATATGATGGTACTCTATTTCTTGGTATCGTTATCTCATGCTCGGACCAGTCACTCTCAACATCATACATATCCTTAGCTTTGCATTTGATAATATAGGTTTCCTGGCTACCCCCCCAGGTATGCGGTTCAGAAATATCATCACCAGAAGCAAATGGACCCATCCAACTTGTTGGTGTTCCATCACCCCAGTCTATAAAGTACCAGATTTCACTACCCTCATTATCTGAAGATTGAAATGTAAAGTGATATGGTTTACCCCATTTACCACTACTTGGTCCATCAATAGATGGAGTTTCTGGTGGATAGTTCTTATTAATATCAATGGTCTTTGTAAGATTACCATTGTATCCTTCATCATCAGTAATTATCAATGTAATATCATATGTTCCAGATGCATTATAACTGTGAGCAACTAATACTCCTTCAGCTGTTGTTCCATCTCCAAAATCCCATCCATATGATACAACTTCTCCATCTCGGTCATAGGATGTTGATGCGTTGAATACATAACCACCATATTCTTCTATGAATGTGTAGTTTGCCACTGGTCTTTGTTCACCCCAAGGATGCATCAATGGATAAATATCCTTATTACTGCCACCACCAGGGATATTACGTTCTGTATCTCCTATACCATCAGAGCCAGGAATATCTTGATTTGAACCTCGATTGTTATCATCTCCCGTATAATCATCCCAATAGTTACCACCAGAAGGATAACTAATGTTCCATATGTTGGAACAGCCGTCAAACGCATTCACATTGTTGTCTATGAGATTGTTATGATATATATTGTTGTCATTGGAGGATGCTTGATATTTGATATATATACCATAGCTGTTTGAGTTGATAGTGTTACTATAGATAGTGTTGTTACTGTTAAAGTCCCACATAGTTATACCACCATCATTGTCTGATAGGATATTATTTGAAATAACATTATAATTGCTATTACTATAGAAGAATATACCATCATAATCACAATTTGTATTCTCGTTACCATAGATATTGTTATGATTACTATTTGTGAGACGTATACCCTCATCACAATAGTCTACAATATTACCTGAGATAGTGCAATTCTCCGAATTTGATAAACTAATACCCTGATTTCTACCTCTACCGATTACAGTGTTGTCTGTGATTACGATGTAATTACACCAACTAGCTCCAATCCCATTCCAGGGCTTATTTAACAGGTTATCTGATATAATACCGAAATCACAATATAGAATAACAATTGCTTGACCAGTAGTGTCGATGAAGCTGTTTCCTGAGATGATATTATTGTTTGAATATTCTGCACGTATACAACGCCATCTATGATAAAAAAATATGTTCCCTGTAATGGTATGATTATCTGCATCAATAATATATATACCATACCCATTTTCATCAAAGATGTTATCTGATATATTGCTATAATCTGAATTTATCTCAATCCCATAAAAGGAATTACCGCTTTTCTCAATTGTAAACCCATTGATATTAACATAACCAGCATTAACGGTAACTACATTTCCAGTTCCTGAGCCATTGATAATAGTAAAACCTTTATTTTTCCCTATTAGACTAATCGTAGTGTTAATATAGATATGTTCATAATATGTTCCTTCATAGACATAGACAGTGTCTCCTTCAGATGCATCATCTATTGCACTTTGAATTAATGTATAATTATTAGGTCCAGTTCCACCGACATATAGTATGTTTCTATCATAAGAAACTACATTTGAAGTCCTTTCCACAAGTTTATTTCCAATAACGGATGAAGCAGTTGCACTTACTAACAAAATACAAATTAAAATTCCAATTGATCTCCTATACACTTTTAATTCCTCCCATAATTATATATCTATATATGATTAATAAACTTTTTTAATCAATAAAAATGTAACAAATGAAAGTGAAAAAATAAAAGAAGAGGGGGAAAATCTCTCTCTAATTTGGTGTTTTTTAGCTATTCACTTCAATCTGGTTCATATGTTACCCTTATTTCAACTTGAGAACACCACAAATTGAATCCGCTGCTGCCATCGCCTACTGTTACAAGGCAACAAAGGTCCTCGACATGTCTCCAATCCCAAAATGAATTTGCATTAGTATCCGTAGTAATGTCCATCCAATCTGACCAATTTCCATCATTTTCTGGTACTTCATACCAGGTATGTAAATCTCCAGGGTCTCTACCACTGAAATATGGTCGTAGAGTAATATCACGGGTAGCACCAGTCCAATATGCTCTTACTCTGAGTTCAACCTTTTTTACTGTTCCAAGGTCATCTAACATTATAGCTGTCATTAAAAATTGTGAATCGTCAACAATAGTTGTATTTGCATAATTATTCGGATTTTCGTCAACCATATAGCTAGGATTTGTCTCCCAGTAGTCTCGTTCTTCATCATAGATGCCAAAGGGAAGTATGTATGTCTCTTCAATTGCACTGACGGTGTTAGTACCTATCATTGATACTAGAAAAATAGCTAATACCACATATGTCAGGATATTCTTCTTTTTCATTTATTCACCTCCTTTTTCTTTTTTTGACTATCTTAGATAGAGGCTTTTTTAAACATTTTCCGTTTCATTCCTCCCTCAAAGATAATCGAAATTAAAAAATAATTTGAACTATTTAACCATTCCTGTTTATTTTATGCTATATGTCGATATTCAGAATTTTTTAAGACGAAAAGTATCAATCTAAATAATTTTAAAAACCAGTTGACAAATATCCCTATCTTTTATGAATACCCACCAGAGTATTTATAGTAAAATCAAAAATAGAAAGAAAAAAGGTATAGATTTAATCCACTCGTCGATGTTTATATATAAAGGTGGGGTTTATGTGATAGAGTCAGGTTGAGCTGTTACCAGCTCTCCCTGCTCTCATAGACCGTACGTACAGATTTCCCGTATACGGCCTTCTCCGTTAGAGCCCCTTTACAGGGA
>DAOVGR010000011.1 GCA_030672305.1 Thermoplasmatales archaeon
TAATATACCATTTATATCAGTTTAGATTTACCGTGATAATCCCAACCCTGAGACTGTGAAAAATAATGTACTTGGATCCCTTTATTTTGGAATTGTAAAATAAAATGTAGAGAAGAATAAAATGAATAGAAAAAATTAAAGGGAAAAAAAAGATTAGGGAAAAAGTTTAGAGAGCGATAACATGGGGAAAAAAGGTAAAAACATTAGAAAGAAGAAAAAGGTTAAACCAATAGAAAATAAAACAAGAATATCAAATGGCAACTATAAAGAAAAAAAGAAAAAATAGTATCCCTCTTGTTCTTTTTATTCTATAATGGTCACTAACCTCTTTTCTCTATTAAAACATCCATTAAAAAGCCTATGGTAAAATGTATATCAGACGGTTTAAGGCATTATCTGGCTTTATTCTCTCCTGAGAAAAACAGTGTTTTTCAAAAATATTTAATAACAATATTGAAGTGACTAACTTTCTTTATAACCATCTGGAAGATCTCATTATAGTTGTGCTTTGTTATTACTTTAATCCTGATTATCTCTTTTTTGATATTTAATGGTTGTTGCCTCACATCCATCAGACAAAATAAGATTTGAAATTCTTCTATAGGTTCAAATCCCCTAATTGCCAAATTTCATCTAAAAATTGTGTGTTCTACAGGAGAAAGTGATCCCGTCGAGCATATGCGTTAAGAGTTTAATGCTCCCACAATTGTTGAATGCCCGCATCGGGAATACCTGCCGGAGGTTAAATGCCTAGGATCAGAGCAAACGAAATCTAATGTAAAATTATGCTCCCGTCGGGATTTCGGACTCTCGGTTACAAATCCCCAGATTATAACTTAAATAAAATATACATATAGTTACGAATTTATGGGTAAAAAAAGTGCAGAGGAAGTGATTTTGACTTCAAGTTTAAATCGCTGATTAATACAGCAAAACACTGTTTTTCATCATCTTTTTACACTCACCCTTTCAGGGTTTGTTTTTTACCAGTTGCTTCTTACTTTATCTGAGATATCCATTTCAACATGACACTTACCACATATGATAGTTACCCAAGAGCCAATAGAACATTCATGGAAACTGATACAATATTTTGTCTGGCCAATTGATTGACAAATAGTTTTACATTTTCTGTGATGCAGTATGAATTTTGCTGCGTTCCTTATTTCGTCGTTTGAAAGTTGAATATCTTTTTTCAAATACTCAATTTTCTCTCTAATATCAGTTTTTTTTACCATAATATAGCCACATTTTTTTTTAAACTCGTACCAATTTATTTTCAGCTGTATGGGAAATATGAGTCTGATCGTTGTACACATTTTTTAATCTCATTCCATACTAGTCCATATCTAATACTATTGAATAGCTCTTTTACATATCTTGGGTCTAATGTTTCAGCAAATTGTTGAGGACTTCCAAGTAATAACTCTCGATTTGCTCCTCCTCTGCCTATGCCCCATTCTATTTCTCTGTAGAATACATTACCTAGATAATCAATCCAAATCTGTCCTACTGCGCTTTTTCTCGAGGTTGGTTTAAAATCATGATAGTTCGCAGTGAATATACTCAGCTTATTTTCAACAGATGTAAACAATTCACGTGCCAAATCACATTCAACAAACCGTTTAACCCAGCCAAAAAACTCCTTTGAGAGAAGTTGCGAATCTCTTAGATTCTTTCGTTTCCATTGACAATATTTCAATTTCTCTTCCTTTTCTTGTTTCCTCTTTTGCTCATCTGCTTTTTTGTCCTTATTGATTTTTTGTATCTTTTTTTTAATAAAAGGAGCTACTTGATATATGTTTTTATCAATCAGTTCTAAACTTTCCATTTTATCACTATTATTATCTTATATAAGTCCGATGTTATAATATTTATTGACAATATTATTCAGATATGAATAAATAGTGGAGGTTTCATACATAATAGTATGTTACCAAAACTAGAAGAATTCCAAAGACGAAGAAAACTACTCGGATTAACTCAAAACCAACTGGCAAGGCGCTCAGGTGTAAGCCAATCTTTAATAGCTAAAATGGAAAGGAAAACCATAGATCCATCCTATGGTAAAGTAAGAAAGATAGAGCAAACATTAGAAAAAGAAGAGGAAAAGAGCAAAACTACCGCCAGAGCAAGGGATATTCATTCATATAAAATTGTGAAAATAAATAAATCAGATCCTATCCTAAAAGCAAGTCAAATTATGAGAAAACATAGCTTTTCTCAACTTCCTGTTTATGATGATAGCAAAATCGTTGGCAGTATTTCTGAGAGTGCAATAAACAATTATTTTTCTGAAGGAAAAGATATTGAAATGCTTTCAAAAAAACAAGTAGGTGATTTAATGGAAGCTGATTTTCCAAAGATTGATGAAGATTATCCTATAGAACCTATTACGTCTCTGTTGAAATGCTCCCCTGCTATTATGACAACGAGAAAAGGAAAAGTTGTAGGAATAATCACTAGAGCAGACTTGTTAAAACTCATAAAAAGATAAAACATATATATATCACACTATCTCATAGGATATGTAGGTAAAACGTACAGGAGAAAGGATATTTTATTAATTTAGTATAAAAGATAAATGAAGGAGATTAATTTGAAACAGAGAAGTCTCGTTGTTCAATATATACTCTTTTCAATTTTTGCAGCGATGCTATTACTTATAGTAGCATTCTTTGGTATTTCTAATGAAACTCGTTTAGGAATCACTGATAAATTATTTGTTAGTGTGTTTTTTATCATAAGCTGTTTAATAGGAATCTCCCTTACGATTTATCCTGGTTGGATTAGAAGATCTTTAAAAAGCCAATTTCATAATACAACCAATAAAAATATTCAAAAAACAGCAAGAAAACGAGAAGGGCATCATCCAAACTGTGATCAATTTAAGAGTCATACAATTAAAATTAAAAATAAAATATATTGTGCAGGTTGTCTAGGTATTGCTATAGGTTGTATTATTTCGATTGGTCTAATGATTATATATATACCTATTTCTTATAACATATCTTCAGATATTTTTCCATACCTTATTATACTTGGATTTATAATAATTGGACTTGTTTTTATAGAAATAATGCTCAATAAAAGAAACACATATTATCATATTATCTCCAATTCAATTCTAGTTGTAAGTTTTTTAATAATTATAATTAGTATAACTGAATTAACTGGTAATAAAATCTATGGGATAATTAGTATAATTCTTTCATTTCTTTGGTTAGATACAAGAATTCAGCTATCTAACTGGCATCATAGTATTATCTGTAATAACTGTAATAAATCTTGCAAGATGTATTAGTTTGACTTCTTTATCAAAATTCTGATACCTGTCATAATTACTGCAATCGCAATGATAAGACCAATGAGCCACCAAAACTCAAAGTTTTGTAACCATTCTGGTAATTGGCTATAGATATTTGTATTTTTTAACACAACTTCAAAGAGAATCCAAAGACCAACGAGAATAACAATTACTCCCCAGAAAATTGATGTAAAGGGACTATGTTTACCAACAACACATTCCTCTTCACAGGGGTCTCCTTTCTTATGTTCTTTTACTTTTCCAGATAAGGAAGCCCCACACTTCTTACAAAACTCAGCTTCATCATCATTTTTAGTTCCACATTTTGAACAATATGTCATTATTTTCCTCCAAATTCCCATATTTATAACAATTACCTCTTTATAAAATCTCTTTTTTATATAGATTCAAGAGTTCATTAATAAAAAAATTTAACTCACATAAATCAAATAATTTAAATTTATAAAGAGGAAACCGTTAACGTTTTTTTGATAGAGGAAGGAAAAATGCAAAAAGAAGAAAAAATAAAGATGTTTAAAGATGTATTTGCACCTAAATCTGGAGAAAAAGTATTGTTTTTAATAGATATCCCACATGATAATATCAAAGATAATGAAAAATGGTCTAATCGTAGAGAAATGGCTAAAGATTGGTATCAGATATTCAATAAGATGGGTGATGAAACTGGTTTTTCAGTTAAATGGATGGAATATAAAGCCACAGGATTAAATAATAAACCTGTTCCAGAAGAAATCATTAAGGCAGTTCATAATTCAAATCTCGTTCTTGCTATGACTGAATTCTCTGGAACTTCATCAATTTTACCAATATGTAGAGCTGAAAATTCAACAACACGTGGGGCTAGTATGCCAGGAATCGAAAGAAGAATGGAGAATTCAGCATTTAAGGCAAATTATCAAGATGTGAAAAAGTATGCTTTAGCAATAGATAGATTGTTAAACAAATCTGTCGGTGCCGAGATATTGTTTTCAACAAATGATATTTTGTATATAGATTTAAGAAATCGTATTGCACATGCAGATACTGGTGATTGTACTAAATATGGACAGGGTATTAATTTTCCAAGTGGCGAAGCATATAAAGCACCTTATGAGGGTGCATCTGATGAAACTGATAAATTTGGACCTAGTAAGACTAAAGGAATCTGGCCTGTAAAATATGATAGTGAACTTGTAAAATATATTGTTGAAAAAAACAATATTGTTGATGTAATTGGTGAAGGTAGAAAAGCAGATGAAAGGCGTTCTTTTTTTGAGGAGAATGATTCACGTAAAAATATTGCAGAGCTTGGCATTGGTTGTAATCCAAAAGCTGTTGTTACTGGAAATGTTCTTGAAGATGAAAAAGTAGCCGGTTTACATATCGCATATGGTTTGAGTGCTCATTTGGGTGGAAAGGTAAAAAGCGATGTACATCAGGATATTTGTTATCCTAAAAGCGCCCCGGTTGAAGCAAAAACACTTACATTAATTAATGAGGATGGCTCTAAAGTTGAACTTATTAAAAATGCAGAATTAAGATATGACCTTCTAAAATGACCATTAAGTTTTATTAAATAATAGAATCAATAATTTGTTTAAAGGGGGAGAAAGGCTGACAAAAGACCGCGAATTATTAATAAAAGATTTATTAATTTTTGACGCTCATTGTGATACTGCAAATGTGATATTTGACGATTCCTCCTATTTTATTAAAGAAAATAAAAGCCATTTAAGCCTGGATAAAATTAAAAAGGGTGGTCTGAAAGCTCAAATTTTTGCAATCTATGTAAATCCTGTTTATTCACCTTACAGATCAATAAAAAAAGCATTATTGGTGTATAATGCCTTAGAACAAAAATTCTTTTCAAAAGGATATGCAGTAAAAGTCACATCAACAAGTGAAATGAAATCATCAATTTCAAAAGGCAAACTTGCTTGCTGGCTATCTCTTGAAGGTGGACATATAATTGAAAATTCAACTGAAATTCTTGAGTTTTTTTATTTTCTTGGTTTTAGAAGTATGACTTTGACTCATACAAAAAATACTGACTGGGCAGACTCATCTGGGGACGAGCCCAAATGGGATGGATTAAATAATCTCGGAAGAAAGATAATTGCTAAAATGAACAATTTAGGTATGATAATTGATGCATCTCATGCATCTGATAAAACTGTTGAAGATGTCTTAGAGATATCTAAAATGCCTATTATGGCGTCTCATTCATCTGCTAGAACCTTATGTGATATTTCCCGCAATATATCAGATAATTTAATTAAAGAAATTGCAGAAAGAAACGGTTTCATTGGCGTTAATTTTTTTCCAGGTTTTCTTAAAAAAGAAATAAATAGACAAGTATTGAAAAATATGGAAAAATATAATGAATGGTATCAAGAAAAAATTAAGGGAGTAGATAATCCAGATACCCTAAACTCAGCAGAGATGAAATTTTATACAAAAATTGTTGAAGGAAATGATAAGGTTGATCTAAATTCCTTAATTGATCATATTATCCATATTTCTGACGTTGGAGGAATAGATTGCGTTGGTCTTGGAAGTGATTTTGATGGCATTCCTTCAACTCCTACAAACTTAACAGATGTTTCTTGTTATCCTGCATTAGTAAATGGATTATTTGATAGAGGTTTTAGAAAAGAAGAAATTAGAAAAATTATGGGTTTGAATCTTTTTAATTTTTTTAAAATATTTGACAAATAGTTAAAGAGAAAATAAAAAAGTATAATGATTATCGTAAATCAGCTTTTTACTTTCATTTTATGAGATTTTAGTTTTAAAAGATAAATAATTATTATTGTTGGACCAAAAAATCATCCAGAATAAAGAAAAGTAAGACCATAACCAACTGCAGCAACTAAACTTCCTCCAAGACTACCACCGATCCCGTCTCTAACATTAAAAAGAGAGTTTACTTTATCTAAACGTTTTATAGAAATTGGCTTAGAATTGATAACCTTTCAAGAATTCTTGTAAAAAAAACTTCAAATAAATATAATTGAAAAATTCTACTTCGCGGTATACTAACATCAAATGTCGTCCAATTACCTTCAGCTCCATATACATCAATAAGTTGAGCTTTTATTATGTAATCTCCGTCCTCACTCCAATTATGCGACAGAGTAAAATCTTCTCCCGATTCTACATATCCCTCATCAACTTCTCCATCTCCCCATTCAACATGATATGTCATATCATCACTATTTGGATCAACACAGTTAGAAAAATCATAGTCATAAATAATTTCTGGATTTCCATTTGTTGGACCCGTAATTATAGGTGACTCTGGTGGTTGATTTATCGGACGTTGGGCAGTTGCAAGATATGTTCGTCTTTTCCATTTCTCGTTGATATCATGTCCTGCATTGTAAGCAAGAATATATCGGCCGTATTCCTCATCAATTAGAAGAGTTGGTGTTCGTTGGAAACCTGTTGCTGGCACACCTTTCTGAAATTGACCTGGTGCAATAATAGGATTGTCAGGATGACCAATCCAGGTGTCACCCCAGTCAGGTGACCAATAATAAGCAAGGTGTCCAAAACCTGCATAGTTCTGATTTGAAACTGTCATTACCATATGAACACCATCAGCGCGCTCATCACCTGTACAATGGGCTTGCCAGGCTCCGCGAAATGAAAAACCATCAGGATATGGTAGAGTCCACTGATAAGCAGGATTATTAGGATCAGAAGGGTCAAATGTTGGCACCGGATTCTTTGTCCAGTTTGTTTTGCCATCCTCGCTATCTGCATAGGATATTCGCCAATTCCAGTAGGAACTAGGAGTTCCATGCAAACCTCTATAGAAAATCCGTACCCTTCCCTCTGTACCTAGATGAGGTAGCCACACTGGTGTTGGTTCAGACAAACCACCTCTGATTACACCATTTTGATTCCAACCCTGCTCCCACCAGTACTCGGCAATTAGTATGTTTTCATATGTCTGTTCAAATGGAATACCAATTGCTGGCGGTGTCTGACTGGTCGCGACTTGGATAGCACCTTCCCACCCTGGTAAATCTTCCCACTCTGGATGTAGATACTTTGTGCCAGGTCGTACAGTATTATAGAGTAGATGCTCTCCAGTAATTGGGTGTTGAATGTAGCCAGGTGTATCTGTATGATCCCACGCAGGACCTGGATTTGGTCCTCCAGGTTTGGCGAGGGGGGTGTATTTAATCTTCGTTTCTGGATCGTAGCCCAAGGTCCAATCAGTAAGAACTTCTTCTTGGTGTTGGTGCTCAGTCATGTAGGTTTCGTGATAACTGTGGTATAGCAACTTAATTTTATCATCCTGTAGAAAAATGAACTCTTCACCAACGATACCTCCCCAGTCACCGTATAAGTGTGTTTGATATTCAGGATAATCTGGATGGGGCGCCGTGATAAAACCAATAGGGGTAAAGTTCGGCCATTCACCTAGTGGACCATCTGTGCCATCAGTTTTGCATGAAACTCCTTCAACCGAGATAAACCCTATTTCAACAAATCCTTCATCGCTATTAAATCTGCTATTATTAATTTTTAGATTATTAGAATTGTTAGCTTCTATATTCAGACTGCTAATTGCAGTTAGGCTTATTGATCCAATAAATAAAATAATTATTACAATAACAATCGTTTTTTTCATTATCTTAAATTCCTACCTTTTTCATAACTTTTCATTTACATCTCAATAAATTTAAATACGTTTTGGATTAATCTAAAAATTATAATATTATATTCAGATATAAATTCTCTGTTCATTATAATAACCATATTACAATGTGATTATCTTATAAATTTTGTTATAAAATCCCTATCAAGTATTCGCAAGTATCGTTTCTAAAGGATACGGATAGTCTCCCTTCATATCCCTATTTAGGAATTAACAAATGATACATTAATATAAAGAATCGTTCTAAAAACCAATTGAATAATGAATAAGATCTTGGTTTGTTTCTTGGTATAGTAACTTTTAATGGATTTGACCAGATACTTTCAAAATTATTAATGTCAATTGCTTTTACTTTAATTTCATAATTACCACTCTTATCCCATATATGTGATGCGCAAGCTTCTTCACTTGAATTAAATGGTCCTATCCATCCGCTATCACTACTATCATCCCAATCAAACAGATAATAAATTTGATCTTCCTGGGGATCTATTGTAGAACTAAAATATGTATATTCAATTCCCTTTTGTCCTTGGGTTGGACCCTCTGGTATAATAGGTTTTAAAGGTGCGTTAATTAATATTTCCAATCCTTTATAATCTGATTGATATCGACGAATTTTAAAAACGTCATTGAAAACTTGATTTGGATATGGATTAGTATATTCCCAAACAATAACTTTTTCAGGTGTAACCTCAAAAAAGAATCCAATACCTCCTGCGCAGATAAGTGTATTTCCGTCAGGAAGCCTTTGAGTTCCAGAAATTCTAGGAGAATAAAAATCTGTAGGATTTTCAGCAAAATATATCCATGTCGGTTCTTCAGGTCCATATGCTGAACCTTCTTCTAAATAATAGTTACCATAACTATCAACAGGAGGAACAATTTCGTCAATTGAAGAATAGTCCACACCTAGCCGGTCCAAGCCATTATTAAAAACCAAGATGTTACCTTCTCCAGGACATCCAGGATCTATCCACTGAGCATCATGCTGGCCAAAAAGTTTTTGATCACTTGCACTTCCTGCGCGATATGTCTGTGGATTACCCCATCGATAGAGGAGGTCTCCACCTTTCCCACTATTCCCACCAGCATGACCTGCTGCTTCTTCTGTTGTTGTGCTATGATCAATTATCCAAATTTCATTAAATTTATGAACACTTAATATTATTTGATCAAATTCCTCATTGTAATCAATTGAATTAGTATGCAGCCAGTCCCTTTCCGCATTATTTTTATCGATAAAATTTATATCAATTAATTCGGGATGATCCCCAACCAAACCATAATTATCTTTTGATGGATCAAAATCCTGAATTAAATGATCCCAAACATGCCACTCCCAAACAATATTACCACTAACAAATCCTGTTGGTTCTACTTCAATTATATGATCCGGCCAAAGTTGATCTAAGGTTAAATTATTAGGATCCCTCCCTGCAGCAACCGCTTCTTCACGAGTTTTATATTCCCATGCAATCAAAAGTATATTACCATTAGGTAAAACCTCATAATCATGATGCAAACAATACTGATCAGTGGAATATTCAAACTCCCAAACTAACTCTCCATACCAATCATGTTTTTCTACACGCCCAGTGATACCACCTGCCATAAAGGTTGGATTTATTCCTGGTAAACAATTACGAATCAGTTTTCCATCTTCTAGTAAATATACAGATAAACCTTGAATATAGTTGCTTTCCCAACTATGAGCAACATCTCTATCCATATCAATTAAATATGTAATACCAGAATATTCAGGAGCAAATAGAGTATATGCTTCAGATTCAAAATTTGATATAAATTTTTCTTCATTGTTCTGAAATTTAGATCTTAAAAGCAATGTGTTACCATTTACTAAAGGTCCGAAAAATGTTCCAAAATAAAATAAAATCAAAAAAATAACAACAATTTTTTTTGGAATTCTTTTATTAATAATTTAACTCACCCAGTTTTTTATGGTTTTTGTATTTATTAAATTAATATAAACTAGATATTATATAAAATTTATCTCCTAATTTTATTCCTAAATTCATTCTCAATAATCCTAAAAATATTAGGTTTATGGTAGTAAAAACCCATAGTCAAAAATGATTAAAAAAGTGTGTTTTTATTGGAGAGAAAATAGTTTAATAAGCCGCTGGGGGGATTTGAACCCCCGATCTATTCCTTACCAAGGAATCGCTATAGCCAGCTAAGCCACAGCGGCATCTGCACATCTGAACTGATAAAGATTTATTTTAGGATAATTCCGGGTAATATTATTATACTATTAATTGTTTTGCGATATTCCACTTATAGGGAGTATCAATGAAAAAATTATTAATATATATAATTGTGATAGGACTAATTTTTAATATATTCATTTCAACAACAAGTTCCTTTAATATTGAAGAAAGAAAAGAAAATATTATCATTCTTGAAGATTTTGATCCATTAGTTGATATCAATATAACAATTGATATTCTTGCAATAAGAGCTCTTGACAAGATTGATTTGTTATCAGACCCAGATTTCTTTTTGAAAATATTCATTAATGATGAAGATTTTAAAAGTCCAAAATGGAGGGATACTAGCAATATCTATAATTGTTGGTCAGTGACCACTGATGTACCAGATGATATTGAAAATGTAAAAATCAAAATCGAGTTATGGGATTCAAATCTATTAAAAAATAAATTGTGTGATATCAGTTCAGAGAGAAACAACGATAACAATGGCTATAGTATAGATATCTTCTATAATATTAAAACAGGAATTTGGTTTGGTGATGATTATAACATTGGTGATTCTAGTGGATATGGAAGAGGTTGTGGATCTGGTGATGGTAGCATATACAAGAAAGAAAATGATTGCGAGATATGGTTTGATATTTATCAAAACGATTTTGATAACGACAATCTTCCTTACTGGATTGAAACATCTGTTTATGAAACAGATCCCACAATAAATAATATTGGAGATGATTCTGATCAAGATGGTGTTCCAATCGAATGGGAGCACAGATGGGGATTTAATCCTTTAATTTGGGAGGATCATCAAAATTTTGATCCTGATGGCGATAGCCTTAATAATACTGAAGAATTTATTACATCTGAATTTGGATCTGACCCCTATAGAAAAGACATTTTTTTAGAAATTGATTATATGAAGTATGAAAATAATAGTGCCCAAATTGAAATCTTTAAAAAAGTTAAAGAAATTGTTAAAAACCCATATCACCGACGTAATATCATTTTTCATCTAGATTTAGGGGAAGTCGATGGTGGAGAAGAAATTCCATATGATAATGATTCATCCTTTGAAGAATTACTTGAACATTATCAAAATTATTTTACTCATAATGGCGAGCAAAGCTGGAAAAGGGGCATTTTTCATTATGCATTAATTGTTGATTATTGTCGTCCAAGTGGGTATGGATTTAGTGGTGATGTATATCCCCATTGGGGATATATTCCTGGTACAAATTGTTTTGTTCTAAGCAAAGACCTTATAGAAAGAAAATCTGAATTATTTAGAAAATCTGATGAGTATATTTTTGCATATTTATTTATGCATGAAATGGGACATAATTTTGGAATTAGATTTGGTAATCCAATGGGCTGTGATCTCCGAGGTACAAGTAACCCATTAAGACCAAGTTTTTGGTTATTTAGAAATTATAAGAGCGTTATGAATTATCAATATACATACTTAATTTTAGATTATTCGGATGGATCGCATGGCAAAAGGGACTTTGACGATTGGGAAAACATAGATCTTTCATGGTTTGAATATGTAAACTCAGATCCAGTAGATAAATCCCTTATGTTATTATAGAGCTATCAGAATTTTATTCTTTTTTTGCAAGCATTCTTGCAACAATTGATAGAATCAAACCTATTGCTCCTATTGAGAAAAAACTTCCAAGGGTTAAACTATCTTCTGTAAAGGAGACTATTAGTGAAAATATCAATCCGATTAAACCAAGTCCTGCTCCAAGAGCAATGATAAATTTTCCAAGTCCAATCTTTTTTTTACCAATTAATGCACCACCGATTATAACAGCAATTCCACCTAATGATGCAATAAAAATTAATATTGAAAATACAACTTGGATAATACTGTTATCTGCGATGTGTGCAGTAACAAAATCCTTTATTGTCTCCCATGTTGCTAAACCACTAATTCCACCAATTATCAACAATATGCCTGCTACAAAGGCGATACTCCTTGCTTGAGTGTTTCTTGATGCCATAATACATACCAATATTATGAGGAAATTAAGTGTTTGTTTATTTTACTTTTTATATCTATTAAAAGCATGATTGAGTTAATAATATGATAATTATATAAGGTACTTTCTAGATGGTATCTACCCAAAAATAAAATAAAAGCCAACAAATATATAATCCTACCTATTTTTGGGTTGGGGCAATTATTTATGAAATCAATAGATTTACCAGATGTACAATCAAGACCTTCTCTATCCAATTTTAAGTTAACACGTGTAGGAGTTACAGGAGTTAAAAAACTTGTAAATATAAAAAGACCTGGGAAAAAGACTGCTATATCTTTGGTTGTTAAAATGGATCTTTTTGTTGATTTACCAGCATCTCAAAAAGGAAGTCACATGTCAAGAAACCTAGAACTTATCTCAGATATTATTGATGTGAATCTTCAAAAACCTGTTTCAGATCTTGAAACTTTTTGTGCTAAAACTGCAAAGTTACTTCTTGAGAAACATGAATATGCAACATTTTCAGAAGTTAAAGCAGAGGCTGATTACTTTTTAGATAGAATTTATCCATCTGGAAAAAAAGGATTAGAACCGTTCAAACTTGTAGCTGAAGCACGAGCAAAATCTACAGGTGAAATTACGAAACTTATTGGAGTAAGAGTAATTGGAATGACTGCTTGTCCATGTGCATATGAAGTAATAAAAACTCTTGGTAAGTATGATAAATCTATTATACCTCCAACACACAATCAGAGAAATATCACAACTCTTATGATAGAAGTTCCAGGTGATTTTAAATCAGTTGATGCAAACGATCTTATCGATATTGCAGAAAAATCATTTAGCAGCCCAACTTATAGTATTTTAAAACGTAAAGAAGAAGGAGAAGTCGTCTTCAACGCACATAAAAATCCAAAGTTTGTAGAAGATGTCGTAAGAGATATCCTAAGCTCAATTTTAACAAAATACAATAATCTTCCAGATGACGTGATGGTTGTTGTAAGAAGCGAAAGTGAGGAATCTATTCATAAACATAACGCTTTTGCTGAACGAGTAACTACTCTAGGTGAGCTAAGAAAATAGTTTATTTAAGAGGATTTGGTGGGACTCCTTTGGGTAATGATGGTACAATATCTGGTATTTCCCAGGAATAAAGATTCTCAACATTTTCAAGCATGAACATAAAAATAGGAATTGTTGTTTTCATCCAATGAACCAAGTTATCATGTTTTCCTCCACCTGAACCTGGTTCATAATCCATTGATAATATTTCAAAAGTAACAGAGGGGATACGAAATTCCTTAAAACACCAATCTGGAGCTGTACCACTTGCCTTATACCAAAGTTGTCGATCTTCGTACTCTGTATTTTCAGAAACCCATTTTCTAATTGTATCATATACTATAGACTCTTGAGAAGTCATTTTAAATGGAGGTTTAAAAGCACTCCACGGAGTATTTATAGAATGAGTTGCAGTATGGCAATTCATATAAAATGAAAAACGTTGAGAATCAAGAAATCTCATAAGATCTCTTATCGCCTGTGATTCTGGTTCTGAAAAAGGGCGGCGACCACAATTAGTAAACCATAAATTTAATCGTGGAAGCGAAAGATAAGGAATTTTCCTGCCAAGTATTTTGCCTAGTGGCATACAATGTCCCCGGAGTCTACCGAAATCTATGTTAAAATTACGATTTAGATCTATACCATTTCCGTTATATCTATCATCATTATCTCTTCCATCAGGATTCATTAAAGGTACAATATAAACTACAGTTTTATTTAGAATGTTAGTAACTGTTTTGTTATTACCAAAATTTATTAGAAGATATTCAGAAAAATACAGACATGCCTCTCCTGCCTCCCATTCACTTCCATGTATACATCCATCTATAAGACATGTATATTTTTCAGTTATATTTCTTTCATTTGAAATTCTTATACATTTAATATCTTTACCAAGAACGCTTCTACCTATTGTAAAAACGTCAACTAAATTTGGGAATCTGGAATTAAAATCATTTAACATTTGCATTGTTTCGTAATAACCATGATAATCTCCATCCTTCCATTCTGGAAGAATGCAAGGCAAATCTAATAGAATTTCTTTTTGTGATTCTTTCTCAGATGCAGTTAATTCCTGTTGACTCTCAATACATCCTGTAAAAATAACTAAGATTAAAATAATACTAAGAAAAACAACTTTCAAATGAGTTAGCTTCTTACTCATTATTCGTCCCTTTGAATAATTATATGAATTTAAAGTATATAATTATATTTTTATTATAATTAAATTTTGGATTTGTTTTTTTCAAAAAATGTATTTGTAGAAAGTTTATTCTCCAAATATTAAATGACGATTATAAAGGAAATAAAAGAAACCCTAACTGATGCAGGTTCAACAACGCTTACTCTTCTAAAAATTTTAATTCCTGTAAGTATCATTGTAAAAATATTAAGTGAATTGGAAGCAATTGAAATTATTGGTAATTATCTATCCCATGCAATGGGTGTTGTTGGATTACCCGGAGAATTCGGTCTTGTTTGGGCTACAGCAATGCTAACAAATATATATGGAGCAATTGTAGTATTATTTACATTATCATTACAAAGCACATATACTGTTGCACAAGTAACTGTTCTTGGAGGGATGATGCTTTTGGCTCATGCTCTTCCAATTGAAGCTAGAATCGCTCAAAAAGCAGGAGTAAAACTTTGGTTCACACTTTCTTTAAGAATATTTGGAGCAATTGCTTTTGGATTTGTATTAAACATTATTTTTTCGTATTTTAAATTATTTCAAAATGAAAGTTATATGATATGGCAACCTAATATAATTGATCCTACTATATCTCAATGGGTTCTAGATCAGATAAAATACTATCTAATAATTTTCCTTATAATATTAAGCCTAGTTACTCTTATGAGAATTCTACAAAAAACTGGTGCAATAAACCGGCTTAATACTTTTCTTAACCCTGGACTGGCGTTTTTAGGGATAAGCAAAAATGCAGCGCCGATCAATATTATTGGGATGACTCTTGGTCTTGCATATGGCGGAGGACTCATTATAAGAGAAACTAAATCCAGGTTATTAAGTAAAAAAGATACATTTCTATCGTTATCATTAATGAGTCTTTCACACAGTTTAATTGAGGATACACTCTTAATTCTTTTAATAGGAGCAACTTTATTTGGAATTTTACTTGGAAGGTTATTATTTACGATATTAATTATAACAATACTGATAAGGATTATTAACCGTCTTTCTAAAAAAACATTTGAAAAATATTTTGTTAACTAAAAATTTGTTCTCAAAAAACTTTAAAATAAAAATATGATTACTGCTGCCCATGTCAAAATACAAAATAGCTTGGTTACCAGGAGATGGAGTCGGAAACGACGTAATGGATGCAGCAAAAATAATTCTTGACAAAGTTGGACTTGACGCTGAATATATTCATGGAGATGTTGGCTGGGAATTTTGGAAAAGAGAAGGAAATCCTCTACCAGAACGAACTATTAAGATTTTTAAAGAAACAGATTGTTGTCTATTTGGTGCAATAACCTCAAAACCTAAAGACGAAGCAGAAAAAGAACTCTCACCTGAAATGAAAGACAAAGGATTTGTTTATTCCAGTCCTATTGTTGGATTAAGACAACTACTGAATCTTCATACTAATATGAGACCTTGTAAAGCATTTGAAGGAAATCCATTGAACCATCGAGATGATATCGATCTTGTCGTATTTCGAGAAAACACTGAAGGTTTGTATGCTGGAGTTGAATTTCATCCTGTTCCAAGTGAAATTTTCAATGCACTTATGATACATAAAAAAATGAAGAAATTTAAAAATGTTTCCTTAAATGATTTAGCAATTTCTACACGAATTTTTACTCGTAGAGGTTGTCAAAACATTATTCGTCGAGCATTTGAATATGCAAAAAAACACAAAAGAAAGAGTGTAACAGTTGTTGAAAAACCAAATGTAATAAGAGAAACTAGCGGGATGATGATAAGAGAAGCAAGAAAAATTGCAAAGGAATATTCTGAAATAGAACTGTGGGAAACAAATGTTGATGCAATGTGCATGTGGCTTGTAAAAAATCCTCAGGACTATGATGTTTTAGTTGCATCAAATATGTTTGGTGATATAATATCTGATCTTGCTGCCCAGCTTGTTGGTGGTCTTGGTTTTGCTGCCAGTGGAAACATTGGTGATAATTACGCGGTTTTTGAACCAACTCATGGTTCTGCTCCAAAATATGCTGGTCAATACAGGGTAAATCCAATTGCCATGATTCAATCTGTAAAGCTTATGC
This sequence comes from Thermoplasmatales archaeon, assembly GCA_030672305.1. Taxonomy (GTDB): domain Archaea; phylum Thermoplasmatota; class E2; order DHVEG-1; family DHVEG-1; genus SG8-52-3. The sequence continues at coordinate 16,525 of DAOVGR010000011.1, forward strand.
TTGACTGGCTTGGTGAAAAAGAGGATGCAAATAAAATAGATAATGCAATTGCTACTGTAATCAAAGAAGGAAAGGTAAAAACCTATGATCTTGGTGGAAACAATACATCACTACAGGTAGCAGAGGAAATTGCTAAAAAAATTTGAAGAACAATAAAGATAATTTTTTTCCTAGAAAAATCTATAAATTTAAATTTGATACCCTTGAAAAGTCGGAGAGCAATTTATGCCAGCAAGAAAAAAAATAATAATTATGGGTGCAGCAGGTAGAGATTTCCATAATTTTAACACTTATTTTAGGGACAATGAAGATTACAATGTTGTTGCATTTACAGCAACTCAAATACCAGGCATTTATGGTAGAAAATATCCACCTCAACTTTCTGGTACGCTTTATCCAGAAGGAATTCCAATTTATCCTGAGGAAGATATTACAAAGCTTGTTAAAGAAAACGAAATTAATGAAGTAGTTTTTGCTTATAGTGACCTACCAAACTCTTATGTTATGAGGAAGTCCGCCTTGGTAAATGCAGCAGGTGCTGATTTTATTTTAATGGGAACAAATAAGACCATGATTAAGTCGACAAAACCTGTTATTGCTGTCTGTGCTGTTCGAACAGGTTGTGGCAAGTCACAGGTCTCAAGAAAACTTTTTGAGATACTGCGTAAAAAAGGATATTCTGTTGCATGTATTCGTCATCCTATGCCTTATGATAAAGATTTAACAATGCAAATTATACAGCGTTTTGCATCCTATGAGGATCTTAATAGATACAACTGCACTATTGAGGAACGTGAGGAATACGAACCTTACATTGACATGGGGGGAATGATCTTTGCCGGAGTTGATTACGAAAAAATACTTAGGGAAGCTGAAAAAGAAGCAGATATTATTATTTGGGATGGAGGAAATAACGATTTTCCTTTTATAAGACCAGATTTATGGATTACAATAACAGATCCTCATAGAGCCGGTCATGAACTCTTATATTACCCAGGTGAACTTAATGCAAGAACAGCTGATATTATAATGATTAATAAGGTAAATACTGCAAAAAAAGAAGATATTGAAACAGTTAGAAATAACATAAAAAGAATTAATCCTGATGCCCAAATAATCGATGGTATTTCAACAATAATTGCTGAAGATAAAGATATAATAAAAGGTAAAAGAGTACTTGTGATAGAAGACGGTCCAACTGTTACTCATGGAGGAATGAAGTACGGTGCCGGTAAGATTGCGGCAGAAACATGGGGCGCAAAAGAAATAATTGACCCAAGAAGTTTCGCAGTCGGCTCAATTATTGACTCATTTAATAAATACACCCACCTATCAAATGTTTTACCAGCTCTTGGATATGGAACTAAACAAATCCAGGAACTTGAACAAACGATAAACAATTCTGATTGTGATATTGTTGTAAGTGGGACACCAATTGATATTACACGAGTGCTAAAAACTAATAAACCCATTGTTAGAGTTAGATATGGAGTTGGTGAGGAAACAGCTAAAGAACTAGAAAAAATAGTTGATAGTTTTATTTCTAAAAACCTAGCGTAATTTACCACCTTCTAAGGCAAACTGAGCAAGAAGTGCCTCAAGTTGTATGTGTGCATTACTTCCTTCTATCAGTCTAAACTCTGTTTCACCTGCTTTTTCTATTAGTCTAACCTTGCTTTCATCAGATAGCGCAAGATCAAAAATACTCTGATGAATTTGCTTAATTATATCCTCACCACTCAGCCCATATTTTATTAGAAGGTCATAAAGCTGACTTCTAGCAGCCATGAAATTTCCACCAAGAGCTGTGTTTATCAAAGCCTTTACATCCTCAGGTTTTGCTGTCGCGCTTGTTTCATACAAAAGTTCTGCAGTAATTTTATTACTAACAGAAGCACCAACTTGTAGAATGTTTATTGCTTTTCTAAGATCTCCTTTTGAAATAAATATAAGGGTTTCCAGTCCATCTGGAGTTAACTTAAGTTTTTCAGATAAAGCAATTTTTTCCATATATTTTTTTACATCATCTTCTTTTATTGGTGAGAATCTAAATACAGTACATCTAGATTGTATTGGTTCAATTATTCTTGATGAATAGTTTGCAGACAATACAAATCGACAGATACGAGTATATTTTTCAATTGTTCTTCTTAAAGCTGATTGTGCATCTGATGTAAGAGCGTCAGCCTCATCAAGAAATATTATCTTAAATTGAGAATTTCCAATTGGAGCAGTTCTAGCAAAATCCTTAATCTTACCACGTATAATTCCAATTCCTCTTTCATCACTTGCATTAAGCTCAATAAAATTTTGCTTCCAAGAATCTTCAAATAATTCTTTTGCAAGAGCCAAAGCGCAAGTAGTTTTACCTGTTCCTGCGGGACCTGCAAACATAAGGTGGGGTACATTTTTAGTTTTAGCATATGCTTTTAACCGCTCTACTATTTCATTTTGACCGACTACATCATTTAAAATTTTTGGTCGGTATTTCTCTACCCAAATGTTATCTAATGTGGGATATTCCTTTGACATAATTTACAATCAGTATATAGTGTACTCATAATATTAAATTAATCATTAATTTTTTTTTATTTTAACCAATTGTTATTAGAAAACTATGTTTTACTAACCTCAGCTGTTACTTTTTCTTGCTTTATTCTGTGTCCCGTAATTCGAATTGAGTTCACTATTTCTAGTAGTTCTAAGCGGTCAATATATTTATGAAAAACTCTTAGCATCAGGTTACAAAATTCTTTTGCATTTGAAATATCATCTGCAGTAAAAGTTATAACCCAATCATAACAACCATGTAAATAATGAGTATCTCCAAGATCAACACTATCAGGCGTTTTAGGTAATATATCAGTTATATCACGTACAGGGAGCTTTTTTAAAAACTCCTCATCTACAGGAATAGATGACCTTTTAATAAGAACAATATAATAATTAAGATTCATTTTTTTAGGGTTAATTATTGCTGAATATCCTACTATTATTCCTTTCTCTTCTAATTCTTTCATAACTCTTGCTACTTTATATCTTGAACACCCACATTTTTTTCCAATTTCACCCAAATTCGTTCTGCAGTTTTTTTGTAGTTCCTTTAAAATTTTTGCTTCTAAATCTGAATATTGTTCAAAATTGTTTTTATTCATGTAGTTAATCAACCCCTTTGAGATATTAATAGGTAGGGTATGTAAATATTTTTAAAAAAGTATTTCTTAACCCAGATGTTTTCCATACAATTCACAGTATAATGCACATCATATCTTAATATTTTTGTATAATATATTACCAATTATTTGAGGAAGCTGCCCCATATTTTTTGTAAAACTGTGATCATCATCAAAGAATTTTATAGTTGTATCCTGTGATAAAGCAAATTCAAGTGGCCATTTAAGAGGAATTAAATCATCATTTAGACCAATTAAGATGAAAATACCAGAAGAAATCTTTTCTTTGAAAAGTATGGTATCTTGCATATCAGACAGTATTCTTTGTGGCATTCCCTGTATTTTTGATACGTCAACTGAAGGAGGAATTATTGCAGGATTCAGAAGTATTATTTGCTCAACATTATTGTTTTCTAGTGCTGTTTTTGCAGCTAAAAAACCTCCAAGAGAAGAGCCAATAAGAATTGCATTTTTGTCTTTTTCAATTTCTTTTTTAATCTGAGCGAGACACTCAGAAATAACAATATCTTCCGGTTCACAATTTCTATACTTTATTGCTTTTGCATTTAATTTTGTTTTAAAAAGTACTCCTTTAGTGCTGTTTGGTTCAGACATATAACCGTGGATATAGTATAGCATTTAAGCAAAATCTTACAAGGTGTATATTAAATCATTTCTAAAATTTAATTCTTTATAAAATCCAAATATACCTTTCTATGCCTAGGTCCATCTCCTTCAAAAAAGAAGATATGCTGCCATGTCCCCAAAACTAGTCTATTGTTTTTAATTATAACAGAAACTGAGGATCCCAAAATACTTGCTTTGATATGGGCATCACTATTTCCTTCCATGTGATGATAATCACTAGATTCAGGAACTATTTTTTTTAATGTTCCTATAATATCCCTTTGTACACTTGGATCTGCTCCCTCATTTATTGTTATACCCGCTGTTGTATGAGGAACATAAATTACTGCTAATCCTTTTTGAATATCTAAATCATCAATCACTCTTTGAATATCACTAGTGATATCAATCATTTCAGTTCTTTTTTTAGAAATTACCTTAATCTCCCTCATTTAAACCATCAAAGTGTTATCCAAAACAATATTAAAAACATTCTAGTTTTTGAATAATGTTTTTGTAGTTCCCATTATTACAGGAAACTAGCGAATAAATATGAAATTAAAACCTAAAGCTATTTTATTTGATTTAGATGGAGTCCTTGTAGATTCTTTTGATGCTTGGTTGGCTGCATTAAATGATGCTTTGAAGATTTTCAATCACCACGGGATTACAAAAGATGAATTCATAGATAAGTACTGGGGACATGATTTATTTGATAATTTAGAAAAAATGAATCTAACATATGAGGTTGGAGAAACATGTAATAATTTCTATAAAAATCATATTGAAAAAATCAAGATATATCCTGATACAAAAAATATACTTGTGAAACTAAATATGTATAGAAAAGGTGTTATTACAAATACTCCAAAAGATAGTGCTACACAAGTTTTAAAACAATTCGATATCTATAGATATTTTGAATTAGTTTTAACAAGTGATGATGTAAAGATTTCAAAACCTAATCCTGAGATTGTTATTAAATCATGTAAATTGTTAAATCTAAAACCTACTGAAGTAATACTAATTGGAGATACAAGAAGCGATGTTAAAGCAGGCAAGGCTGCTGGATGTAAAGTAATTGGAGTAAATGTTGATGCTGATTATTCAATTAAAAATATTTCTGAACTCACTAACTTAATATTTTTTAAAAATAATGTTTAAGTAGAAAAAGAAGATATCAGGCTGGGGTATTATGGACGATATGGAGTTAATTGAGTATAAAGAAGAAGATTTATCAAATAGTTTGCTTGTGGTTGCATTTCCAACAGTTGGACTTATAAGTTCCATTGCGGGTCATTTTATAATTGATACTTTAAAATTAGAAGAAATTGGAACCATTGTCTCAAAAGAATTTATGCCTGCTACTGTAATCCATAATTCAAAACCATCACCACCTGTTAGAATTTATGCAGGGAACAAGAAATGCGGACCAGATGGAAAATGTGAACAGCTGGCGGTAATTATTTCTGAATTCATGCCTCCATATAATATAATAAAACCTCTAGCTGAAAAAATTCTTGAATGGTCTGATAAAAAGGGATGTAAACTTGTTGTTGCATTGGAAGGTACACATGCTGTAGGGAAAGGAAAAAAGAAACCTATGGTATATGGAGTAGGAAGCAATATCGAAATGAAAAATTTTCTGAAAAAATATAAAATCACAGAGACACAGGAGGGAATGATTACTGGTGTGACTGGTGTTCTACTCTATGAAGGAGTTCTATTGAAACGTGATGTGATATGCCTTCTTTCAGAAGCCCATTCAGCATTTCCTGATTCAAGGGCAGCAGGTAATTTGCTTAAAAAACTTGATATAATGCTACCTGAAATAAAAATAGATCCAAAACCATTATACAAGGAAGCTAAAAAAATTGAGGAACAAATAAAGAGATTTATGGAGCAATCAAAGCCAACGGCACCTACAATACCACCAATTCCAACTCAAATGTACGGATAAGAGTAGGGAAACATAATGGATTCAGAAAAACAAATTCTTGAGAAAGTCTATCGTTTAGCATTCAAATATGAGGCTGAAAGAGGAAGCTGCCCACAATGCGTTCTTTCAGCACTGCATGAAACCCTAGATATTGCTGATCCTGCTACAATCAAAGCATCTGATGCACTTGCTGGTGGTTGTGCATTATCTGCTCAGGGAACATGTGGTGCATTATCAGGAGGTCTTCTTGCAATAGGTTCAGTTGTTGGTAGAACCTATGAAGATTTTTCAAAAGGTGAGAGAAGAAGACGAGTCTTTCAATATGCAAAAAAACTTTATGATAGATTTATAGAAGAATATGGTTCACCATTATGCAAGGACGTTCAAAAAAAGATTATGGGTAAAAGCTTTAATCTTTTAGATGCAACGGAATATGCAGAATTTGAAAAAGCAGGAGCTCATGCGGATAAATGCACAAATGTTTCTGGAAATACTGCTAGATGGGCTGCAGAAATAATTCTGAAAATAAAAAAATAAATAATTATTCAGTTGAAAGCCAGTGTACTGGTAGATCAGGACTTTTTAACCCAGTATCAGGATTGTAGTAATATTTATCGTTGAAAAAGGCCCAGTATTCTTCCACGGGATATGGTCTTGTTTTAAAATAACTAAATGGAAAACCAATGCTATCCACCAGTTCATTTTCATCATCATCCCAATATGGTCCAGATGTTGCCTCAAGTTCAAACCATTCTCCATTCTCATATATCTGCACCCATGCATGTCCACCAGTTTCTCCCTCAAACTCTACCTTCCCAATTACAACTCTAACATTTGCTTTTTCCGTACCAATAATCTCAAGAAGTGAAACAAGGGTATATGCATGAGATTCACAATCACTAACCATACTTCCAGGAACAGGATTATCTGGATCAGTTGGTGTATTTGTTATAAATTCAGCTGGAAGAAGCCAGTGCTCAAGTTTTTTATGTAATGTTAAATCTGAGACCCATATCCAATCAACAGCTGTTGAATAGGCCTTTCTAGCAGTGTTTATTGCATTGTGTGTTAGATAGGATTGAACTATTGAATTATCTGGAGTAATATATTTCTGATAATCAGATATCTGCGTAAAATTTTCTTTCTTAAAAACCATATCTCGATGGTTAAGACGTTTTAACATTTTGAAATTTCTAATGTCACGATTTACTTCCGCTCTTAAAACATTTAAACTGGGTTTAATATTTAGTTTAATACAAAAAGTATTTTAACGATTAGGGTATTATGAATAATAAAAAGAGTTGGAAAATATGGACATAATAGACAAATATTTTGAAGATGCTTTACTTGATAACAAAAAATCAAATAAAGTATATAGATGCCACATCCAACAATACTTCAAAGTAATAGAAAAAAACATAGACAACTACTTTAAAACAAAACAACCTTATGAAGAACACATAAAAAAATACTGGTACTATCTACAAAGAAAAGCACCTAAAACAATAAAAATGGCAGTATCAAATGTTAAATGTTTTTTAGGATGGAAAGATAAACAAACACGAAACCTTGACATATGGGATACAATACATACAAGATTAAGAGGAAAAACAAAACCTATCACACCTAACCTTATACCAGATAGAGATGAAATACGGCAGATACTTCATTATACAGATATTTGTACGAAAACAGTTATTATGATGAGATGTACAAGTGGTATGAGATTAGGGGAACTTTGTAAACTATTACCAGATGATATATTCCTGAATGAAACACCAACACGGATAAATGTACGAGCGGAAATAGCTAAAAATGGTCAAAGACGAACTACATTTATAAGCAGTGAAGCAACCAATTTGTTACGGGAATGGAACAGAACCAGAGAGAAATATGTAGCACAATCACTAAAAACTATGAATTTTCATAAACAAAAATACATAAAAAACAAACTAATTAAAAACAAAGATGGTAAAATAATAGGAATTAACGATGACCGTATTTTCCCTTATGAATCACAAAGTATTGGTAGAAACTTCAATGTCGCAGCTGAAAAAGCAGGATTTGTAGCAAGAACTAAGATGAAAGGGGATTTTGATTTTAAATCTCAACGGTCAAGAAGGCATCTATCAAGTAAAAATCTTAGACATTTTTTCCGTACATATCTTGGTAATGTTGATATTGCAGAGTTTTTGATGGGGCATTCCGGGTATTTGACGGAGTACAGGGGTTTTAATGATAAACAACTTGCGAAAGAATATCTGAAAAATGTAGCTAATGTTACAATTTTTGAAAGACCTGCAGATATTAGTGGGATTACTAAAGATATGGAACAATTGAAGCGTGAGAACCGAGAGATGAAACAAATGATCTTGGAACTACGACTCGAAAAACTGGAAAGGCAAAACGGGATAAAATAAAAAAATTAATTTTTATTTTGTTAACTCCTTTATTTCGTCCATTTTTATGGGTAATGTTCTCTCATGGTGCCTTGTTTGGTCGTAGGCTTTTCTTGTATATTCTGCTAATATCATATCGAAATATATTCTACTTGCTTCATCCTTTAGACCAAGTTTAAGACCTGATATTTTTATCTCTGTATCTACTGCTTTCGTTACAAAATCACTTGCAGAACGATACCTCAACTCTTTATGTTTTAATCTTTCAGTTACATCTTCCGATTGAACAATATTTAATTTCAATGATATTGCGATTACTTTTTCTGCTTGTTTTACCATTTTTTACCACCAATAGATATAATATAAGTTTATATTTAAAATTTGTGTGTAAAATACCATAAAAGTATATGATTTCTCCCCCATTTACTTTTTAAAGTGGAAATATACTATATCATAGTGGAGGTGGTTTAAAATCACAAAAAATGGAACAACTATAATGTTGCAGAAAAAACTTACAGATGAAATAGACAAAATAATAACTGAAAGACCTGACCTTTTTTACAGGACAAGAACGGATTTCATCTGTGATGCACTAAGATGGTATTTGAAAACAATAGAAGGAGGGCAACTATGTCAAAATATCCATTAACAGAGAAATTCCTACGAGAACACCCAAACCTAAGTTTTGACGAAATATATGACCTTATAGAAACATTGGATAGGAAGGGACAGGAATGCAAGGAGAAGCTCTAATCGGGAAACAAGTAACCATATATTTCGATGATGGCAACAGAGTAACAAGAAAAGATGGGCAATGCACAGAGATACTGTTCAATGCGATTATTATCCAAGACATAAGCGGATTGTATCAATTATTTCCTTTTAGCAAAGTAATACGAGTGATTGAATCAGGTGGACTACAATGAATGATACAGCTCTTACGAAAGAACAAAAAAATAAGCTCTTAGAAGAATACAGCGTGTGGCAAGAGGATGCACAAGGAAATGTAAAACTGATATCAGGGAATCTCGGTGAACTAATCTACAATGAGTTTGGGTATAACTTCTTAACGACTTTTGACACCGATGAAATTTACTATTATGCAGGTGGACACTTCAAGAAAAACGGTGAAAAAATCATCAGAGAACTAACTGAACAATTCTTAGGATGTGCAACAAAAGAATACCATAAAAACGAAGTTGTAGGATACATACGAGATAAAAACCATCAGCTTAGAGATATCTTTGGTGCTGACCTCAACTTGTTAAACCTGAAAAATGGTGTCTACAACCTGAAGACAAGGAAATTCACCAAACACAAACCTGAATACCATTTTCTTGATGAAATGCCTGTAAACTACAACCCTAAAGTAAAAATGAAAGTAGGGTTGAAATTCTTCAAAGATGTTGTAGCAGAAACTGACATTCCATTACTACAAGAAATATTTGGATACTGTCTTTACAGGAGCTATTTCATACAAAAAGCATTCATGTTCATTGGTGATGGTAGAAACGGAAAATCAACAGTTCTCACTCTATTGAAAACAATGCTTGGAAATGAAAATGTTTCAGGTGTAGCACTACAGGATTTAGATAATTCTCGATTTGCTACTGCTTCATTATACCATAAAATGGCGAACATTTACCCAGATATCACAGATAAATCATTACACAGAACTGGTAAATTCAAAATGCTCACAGGTGGGGATATGATTTCTGCTGAAGTGAAATTCAAAGATTACTTCAACTATATCAATTATGCGAAACTGATTTTTTCATGCAACAAATTACCAGAAGCAAAAGATGACAGTTCAGCTTTTTTCCGAAGGTGGATTATAATTAATTTCCCCTATGCTTTTGAAGGAGCTAATTGTGATAAAAAAATCTTAGAGAAACTTACTACTGACAAAGAACTAAGTGGACTTCTTAACTGGTCTTTAACAGGGTTAAGACGACTTTTGAAAAATGCAGATTTTACAAATACTGTAAGCACAGATGAAATGAGGGAAACTTACCAAAGGTTAGCATCTCCTATTGCAGCGTTTGTAATGGATTGTGTTGAAATAAAGCATGATTGTTTTGTCACAAAAGATGATTTTTTTGCTGCATTTTGCGATTACTGCCGAGTGAAGCGTTTACCGCCTGTCGCAAAAAATATTTTCAGCATGAAGATTCAAGAATATGTCAAAGTCAATGACTATCGTGCAACTATATCTGGAAATCGTGTTTATTCTTGGTTAGGAATTGGGTTGTCTGGGACGTCTGGGATGTCTGGGTATAATCATATTTTAATATCGCAGGTGGGCGAGGGTTATTCTAATATTAAAATAGAGAAATACATAGACAACTCAGACATGATGGACACAACAGGGGGGGAACAATGAAATCAAACCCAGACATAAGGAGAAGCATTTTGTTATCCCCTAAACCGAAAGAATCAGCAGTTGAGTATTGGAAACGAATCAATGCTTCAGATAAATCCGATATCAAATTATACTGTCAAAGTTGTTGCTATCGTTACCCTGATGAATGCCCTGAGATAAGATGGATGCACCCTTATGATAGAGCAGCTGAATCTTGCCCTGATTTTATCCCGAAAGATTACTACAAGCCGAAATCTAAAGCCAAGTGTTGGTTGAAACGATTGAAAGTTGACCCAAACTGGAGGCCTTTACCGGATTGTGAACTGCGACATCCAATCTTGTTTTATCCGTTTATTTCTTCTTCAGCTTACTATAAGATTATGACTAAAATAAAAGCGTCAAATTATGTTGATTATCTGAAGAGGGTTAAAAAATGATTTGTTCAATATGTGGAAAACAAATACAATATGGTCGGTATCAGTTGGAAGGTACATCTAAAGTCTGCAACACTTGTAAATTTGGAAAGGAGGAAATATGAAAATCCGTAAATGTCCCTATTGCAATGAAAACCTGATGTGTGTCCCATTCCGGGATGATGATGAACCTGATAGTAGTCAGCGTTATCGTTGTGTTTGGCGTTGTATGATGTGTGGTCATCAATTGCAGCGTGGTTTCATTTCAGCAGGTGGACTTAAACAAGTAGAAGACCTTGTACAAGCTAATAAAAAAAGGTAACACATGACTGCTAAATGGACAATAAAAAGAGGAACTCCTATCATACGGGGTAGGATTAAACATATCCAACAAGAAACTGGTTACTCTCTCTTGGAGATACAGGAGCATTATAACTTCTTCGCGCGTTATCAAAAAGTGTTAACCCAATTGATAAAAGAGGAACAACAAGAACAATAGGATAAGGAGTGATATATAAATGTCAATAGTAGAAAAGCGTGTCAAATGCTACAGGTGTAAGACTATCTATATGATTCCTGTTCCAACATGGTTAACAGAGGCAGATACTATCCCATGTGCTAAATGTGGCGAAGATATAAAAATCTACCCAGTAGACACCCATGTTCAGAAATATGGCTTTAAAAAGAAGTAAGGGGGTATACCGTTTACTATATATATATATAATATATTTCAAATAGAGATTTGAACGTTTTTCTTTGTGGATTAATAATAAAGTATCTTTTTCAAAAGTTTTTGTGTTAGAATGGTTTAAAAATGAGTTCTCCTCCAGTTTATTTTAGGTGTTTTAAATCATATTCTCTTATGAGTAATCCTACACAGGAGCGTTTACTTAGGTTTCGTTTTTTTGCTATCTTTTCTAGGTACTCTATTTCCTCTGGATGTAATGTTATGTTAACAGGTTTTCTTCTGTTGGTTATGTAACATTTAAATATCCAATATCAGATGATAATATTGAGGGAGGTCTCAAAGAATGGTAAAACAGAGTAGCATTTTAGGTAAAACTCTGGTATTGAGTATTATCTTATTAATTATCTGTATGAGTATTACTCCATCAGTTGCAATAGATAATAATAAAAAACCAACCAACCCAATCAGTTCTGGTAATACTTTGTATGTTGGTGGAGATGGTCCAAATAACTATACAACGATTCAGGATGCAATAGATAACTCTTCTAATGGAGATACTGTGTTTGTCTTTGATGATAGTTCACCATATTATGAGAATATTAGGATTAAAAATAGTATAAATCTTATCGGAGAAAATAAAAATACTACCATAATTAATGGGAAAAATTCATATGATTCTTGTATTGAAATTTCCCATTATACAAATATTAGTGGATTTAAAATTCAAAATTGTTCCTCAGGAATTTCAATTGGTAGTGATTATAATACTATTTCAAATAATTTAATTATAAACAATGAGTTCGGCATCCATATTTTATATACAAGGAAGAACACTATCAAAAATAACTTTTTTGCTAACAACGGATATGGTATTAGTATATGGGATTCTGATGATATTATAATAGAAAACAACTACATTTTTTCAAATTCAGAAGGAATAGAAGTAGATGACTCTAGTAACAATAAAATTTTCAATAATACAATTTTAGAGAATTATAATGGGATCCACATTTCGGCTTTTTCTAGAATTAGTAAATATAATATAGTTAAATCAAACAATATATCAAATAATAGATGTGGAATTTATATTGGTTATTCATATTATGTAACAATTGAAAATAATAACTTTTATAACAATAATTGGACAGGTTTATATCTGGAAAGTAGAGGATGCACAATAAGTAAAAACAATTTCATTGAAAATCAAGAAAATGTTTATTTTGTGAATATATTAAATAGTTACAGAAAAAATAAATGGGATACTAATTATTGGAGTGACTATAAAGGAATATTTGGATTTCCAAAAATTATCAGAGGAAAATTATTATTTGGTTTGTTTTTTAACCATTATTTACCATCATTTGCCTTAGACTGGCACCCAGCATCCGAACCATATGATATAGAGGTATGAAATGAATAGGAATATCTTGTTAGCAGTTGGTGTAATACTCTTGTTTCTGGGTGTTGGTGTTCAACCTGCAATTGCTATTGGTTCTGATTCACTTGGATTTATCCAAGATTTAATTGATAATGCATCAGATGGAGATACAATTTATATTCCAAGTGGAACGTATTATGAGAACATTGTGATAGATAAATCAATCAGTCTTGTTGGAGAAGATAGGGATACAACGATTATTGACGGTAGTGGTGTTGGAGATGTTGTATTTATTTCTGCTGATTGGGTGAATATCACTGGATTTACGATAAGAAACAGTGGAGTTTTTACAATTTCATATTATGAGGCAGGAATTGATATTAATTCAAAATATGTCACCATTACTGATAACAATATCTCTAATAACTATCGTGGTATAAACATTGATTATACCTTCGAAGGTCCACATAGCATTATAATCATGGATAACGTCATCTCGAACAACATATTTTATGGTATAGATATTATTTTTTCATTTAACAACATAATCAAGGGTAATAGTATATCGAATAATTTGGGGGGTATAATGTTACACCCATCCGATTCCAACACCATCATAGATAATGTTATCTTTGACAATGATAGATATGGTATATACTTGTGGGGTTCCCAAAGTAATACTATTTCAAATAATTCTTTTTTCAATGATGGACTTTATGTGTCTTCTGATAATAATATAGTAGAAAATAATACTGTCAATGGTAAACCTCTCGTTTATCTTGAAGAAGAATCAGATGAAGTCATTGATTATGAGGTTGGACAGATTATAATTGTAAACTGCAACAATATCACAGTAGAGAATCTAAATTTATCTAAAACAATTATTGGAATAGAATTTTATCAATCTCATAGTTGCACAATAAGAAATATTGATTGCTTTAAATGCAAATCCGGAATATTACTCTTATCTTCTACAGGTATTACTATCATAGTCAACAATATTAGGAGCAACAGTCGTGGTATACATCTTGATAATTCTAAGTTAAACAATATTTCTAGAAATAATATCTCAAACAACAGCTATGGTGTATATATTGAGGATTCCCAATCTAATACTATTTCTAATAATAACATCTTAAAAAATGATGAGGGAGTATACCTCACTAGTTACGCATATTATTTTTTTGATATTTTTACAGATGGCTCGATAAATAACATTATCCTTAAAAATAACATCTTTGGTAATAAACTAAATGCAGATTTTGAAAATTCATTTCTAAATCGATGGAGATGGAATTATTGGGGTAGACCACGATTATTACCAAAACTTATTTTAGGAACAATCGATGTGGGTGATAGAGCTTTTATTTACTGGTTTAATATCGATTGGCTCCCTGCAAAAGAACCATATGACATATAGATATGGGAACGTTTCCCAATACTGGAAAGACTGCTATCTTTGTTGTTGTAACATTTAAATATCCACAACCAGATGTAAAATATGAGGGAGTTAGAAAATATGAAGAAAAACCCTGTTTTGTTTAATAAAACGCTGGTTATAGGTATAATTATTCTATTTATTGGAGCAAGTATTTTACCTGTAGCTGGTAACCTGTATGATAAAGAAAACACAACATCTGACATGTATAATAATTTCTTAATGAAAAAGACTCATTCAAAAGAGGGTATAGTTTCAGATTGGTTATATAAACTTCTAGCTTCAGATGGAACGTCATATGACGATTTTGGTTGGTCTGTTTCAATCGATGGTGAATATGTTCTCATCGGAGCAGTTGGTGATAATTCTGCTTATGTGTTTAAACGCACAGGGACAACTTGGGAACAGGAGGCCAGGCTCAAAGCTTCAGACGGAGCCACTGGCAGTTTTGGTAAATCTGTTTCAATTGATGGTGATTATGCCCTAATAGGAGCATATCATGATGATGACAATGGCGGTCATTCTGGTTCTGCTTATGTGTTTAAACGCACAGGGACAACTTGGGAACAGGAGGCCAAGCTCATAGCATCAGACGGAGCCGCTGGTGATTTGTTTGGTTGTTCTGTTTCAATTGATGGTGATTATGCCCTAATAGGAGCACATCATGATGATGACAACGGAATTGATTCTGGTTCTGCTTATATGTTCAAACGCACAGGGACAACTTGGGAACAGGAGGCCAAGCTCAATGCTTCAGACGGAGTATGGTATGACTTTTTTGGTTATTCTGTTTCAATAGATGGTGACACCGCTCTTATAGGAGCACGGGGTGACGATGACAATGGAAGATGGTCTGGTTCTGCTTATGTGTTTAAACGCACAGGGACAACTTGGGAACAGGAGGCCAGGCTCAATGCTTCAGACGGAGCACAATATGATGAGTTTGGTTGCTCTGTTTCAATTGATGGTAATTATGCCCTTGTAGGAGCAAGCGGTGATGATGACAATGGAGTAGGTTCTGGTTCTGCATATGTCTTCAAGAGAGATGGTACAGATTGGATACAACAAGCAAAACTCCTTGCATCAGATGGAGCATTTGGTGATTATTTTGGTGATTCAGTTTCAATAGATGGTGACACCGCTCTTATAGGAGCATGGGGTGACGAAGACAACGGATTAAATTCTGGTTCTGCTTATATGTTCAAACGCACAGGGACAACTTGGAGTCAAGTATACAAGGTCAATGTATCAGAAAGAGAAGACTGGTTTGGTTATTCTGTTTCAATTGATGGTGGCTATGCCCTCATTGGAGCACCTTATGATGATGACAACGGATTCAATTCTGGATCAGCTTATGTAGGAAAAATTGATTATATACCTCCTATCTGTGAATGTGTTAAACCAGAAGAAGGATTTTTATATGTCTTTAACCATAAGATTTGTCCTTGGTTATTTACATGGGTTATAGGGCCAATTAGAGGAATAACAATTCAAGTTAAAGCAGAGGATGCAGAAAGCGGCATTGACCATGTTGACATTATTATTGATGATGTAACGTATCCAGGTTTTTGGAATTCAGCCTCAGAGCGATATGAATACGTTTTAGATACCACTTTTATTCCTAGTAAATCGTTTTCTCTAAAATGTGTAGCTTGGGATAAAGGTGGTAGCAGTAGAACATGTTGTGATTTTAATTTCAAGTATTTGAATTACAAATTTCCATGAGATAGAAGTGTCTTTATCAATAAAAAATCTTTAATTCACTTTTAGGGCAGTAAATAATAGAGGTAGGTTCTATTCTTCATCTTAAAAATAGCATTGATTGGCATCCAGCAATTAAACCATATGACATATAGATATGGGAACGGTTCCCAATACTGGAAAGACTGCTATCTTTGTTGTTGTAACATTTAAATATCCACAACCAGATGTAAAATATGAGGGAGTTAGAAAATATGAAGAAAAACCCTGTTTTGTTTAATAAAACGCTGGTAATTGGAATTTTCATTTTACTTATTGGTATGAGTGTTGTTTCATCTACTAGCAATATAGTAGATAATATTCCTTCCAATACTCAGATTCTGGATGTAGTTGATACTTCACAGGAAATGCTGTCTCGGGGAAAGATTGCCTATGCTTATATCGCGTATAGTGGAAGTCCGGAACATCCAGAAGGTCCTTGTTACTTCCCGCTTTTTGAACCAAGTAATATTACTTCACTTGGAAGCTCACAATCAGGTAACTTTCTAACTGATTGTACTTGGGCATGTGATGATAGATGGTTTGGAATTGAATATATGACTGGTATCCTATGGGAGATAGACCTAGAGACTGGTGATATGTGGAGTATTGCTGGTGGCGGTTCGAGTTGTTCTGGTTTATCTTATAATCCCGTAAATGAAAAATTGTATAGTGTGTATGGCTCAGCTATATATGAGATTAATATAACTACAGGTGAACAATATTTAATCTGTTGTTTAAGTGGTGAACCCAATTATTTAATTGGTATTGCATTTGATAAAAATGGTATATTGTACGGATGGAATACTGATGGTCTTTGGATTATTGACATTGAAACCTGTGAAGCTACATTAGTAGGTCCGTTTAGTATTAACTATGTTGAGGGTTGTCATTTTGATTGGGATACTAATAAACTCTACTTATCAGCTTATATTTGCGGAGGGCAACTATATGAAGTTGACATAGAGACTGGTCAATGCACCTTAGTCGGAAGTTTTGAGGGTGGTGTAGAGATTACTGCCCTTGCAATTTCATATAATTGTTCAAATCATCCACCATCTGTACCAGATATAGATGGACCAACCAGTGGTAACCCAGATACTGAGTATTGCTTTACATTCCATTCTACAGACCCAGATGGTGATGATGTATATTACTTCATCAAATGGGGTGATGGTTTTGAAGAGGATTGGAATGGTCCTCATCCCTCTGGAGTAGATTTTGAAATTGCTCATTCTTATCCGTTTAAAGATACATTTACAATTGAAGCAAAAGCTAAAGACACCTCTGATGCTGAGAGTAATTGGTCTGAATTTAAGATAACTATACCAAGAACCAGAACATCAACATATCTTTGGTTTTTGGAACGGTTCCCAATGCTGGAAAAACTGCTGGGTTTAATTTGGGAATGGAAAGACATCCTTCTAAATTGATATATACAAAAAGGTATATTTTGTTATATATTGTTATATATGCGTTTAGACACGTTATAATCCCAACGAATACAATATGTCCTATTTGTTATGAAAACATGTCAGAATCCTTTATTTTGCGTTTAAAACAAATAAAAACCGTGTATTTATAATAAAAGCTATTAACAAATAATATATTTTATAACAGAGAATTGAGGGAGGAAAATTATGAAATTTGAAGATGGGTGGTATTTATATAAAGCACAACATGGAACATACATACAACATGTAAATAGTAAATGGAAAAAAATAAATTGTCCAATTTGCGATAAAGAATTAAATTTTGAAAATTATGAATCGGAGTGTTGTAATTTAGTATTTAAAATTGGATGGGGAAATATAAGAATTAATATTCCTTATAATGCCCAAAAAAATAAACCCTATGGATGGAGTTATACAGAAAAAATAAATAAAATTCAAATAAAGGAATGGCATAAACAAATATTTACTCATAAATAATTAATTTTATATCTAAAAAAAAATTGGAATTTAATCCATTTGTTTCCTTTAACAACAAAATCTATTAACAATTAGTATATTTTGAAACATAGGATTGAGGGAGGAAAAAATGGATAATAACAGATTCAAAGAAGTTAATAAAGGTAAATTAATTGATAAAGATGAATTAATTGAAACTTTAAAACAAGTAAGTGATAATCCTTTTGGTTTAGATATAAAAGTAGCAAAATTAGAAGCTACAATAAATCTATTAGATGATATAAAAAAAGATTTACATAGTATTAAAAATATCATATTGTTTTTCTTAATCTTATTTCTAATTGGTTTATTTTTATTGTTACTTGGTTTAGCTTGAGGGAGGAATAACAATACTTGAAAGTTGTTGCCTTGTTGTAGTACTTGTAATTATTATCTTAATCGTTTTGTGGTTCCTCTCTAAGGAAAACGCAGAGAAGCACAAAAAGATATATAAATCAGAAGGAAAAAAAATGGCAAAATATTATACAAGACATCAAAGCCTCAAACATATTTGGTATCAAAGATACAACACACGTTCATCATCCAGAGATGATGGAGTAGTGCCATGGTATGAACAAAAAGCCTTTAAATCAGATGCATGGGCTGCAGGTTGCGAAGCAGCATGGAATCAATTGATGGAAGAGCGCGAATCTCTCTACAACAACGAGAATATTGCAAAAGCAGAAATAATAGATATTGAAACTACAAAGGCAGGGAGTGCCAAACTATGGGTTAATGTTGACAACCCTTATGCTGAAAAGTGGGATTGTGGAGATGTCAACAAAGTAACTATAAGAAAAAATAAGGAAAATCTTTTTATGGCAAACTATGGTAAACCTGAAATTGGAAAGGTTATATTTGTTACGTTAGAAGTTTATACAAGAGGAGGAAATACAGGTTTTAGTTATAAAATTAAATATGATAAACCTAATTTAGGTTATAATAAAAAGGAAGGTGAAAAAATCAGTAGTGGTTTTCATTATGCTTTAGACCCGGATAAAGTAGTCCAAAAAGTAACAGTTGGTTGTCCTGTTTGTAGAGAACCAATGAATTTTAATGTAAATATCACTGAACCATTGGGAAAATTCGTTAAGACATGTTCAAAATGTGGTTCGGAATTTGATATAGATTTAAGCAAATCTAAACCATGGATTTGTGATGTTTGTGGAGAAGAATTTCGTATAAAGGAAGAAGCCGAAGAACATAGGAAGACAACACATAAAGAGGAGGAATCTGAACCGTCTAAGTATTGTGAGAAATGTGGTAACAAATTGAACAATACTGCAAATTATTGTCCAAAGTGTGGAAATAAAATTTGAAAGGGCCCAAGGAAAAATTTATCAATAAATTTATTTCGTTTTAATTTTACTCAGAAAGGATTTTCAAATAAACGGCAATTATTTGAATCTAAATTTCTCTTCAAGACAAAAGTAGAGGTTTTTAACACCTCTTTTATTTGATAGCTTCTTCAGCTACCCTCTTTTTTTCTTTTTTTGGTTTTTCTCCTTATTATTAATATATGGATTGTAAATAAAAAAATCTGACAACGAAGCAACCTATGGGTATACATCTATATATCCCCCCAAAGTTGTTTTTTGTCGACAATAGACGAAAAAAGGACTGGGGATGTTTTATGACGAAATCGTACATAGCATTTCAACCATATATTGTAAACCATGTTTACTGTTTACCATATATTGTACAAATAATTTTGAGAAATAGGGGTTTTACAAATATATTAATCGTTTTATAATAGTAAGCTCTATCTGTTAGAGGTTTTTCCTAAAATCTTAATTAAAATGGGTTTAATTATAAACTAAACATTTAAACTGGGTTTAATCTCATCAATTTCATCCTCATTTGAAGAAATATCTACAATTTTTAAAGCTGTATATAATACTCCAATAACAGCAATAAAGATTACAATACTGTAAATAATTAATTTTAGTTTAGGACTCACAAAATTATAAAAGAAAAATCAATCTATTAAATTTACCTTTTTAATGAAAACATTTAAACCAGTTCAAGGGATTTCTAATATTGGTGGATGGGTAATGAAAATAGATGTAACAAAGCTTATTCATAATCTTGATTCTAAAGAAATAAATGTTCTTCTTAAATTGTATTATTATCAGGAGGGAGTTGCTAAAAGTTCTTATGATTTTGGAGAAGAAATCATTAATAATTTAACTGATAAAAATCTGATTTCTATAAATATTGAATCGAATGAAAATATCTTAGGTCTAACAGATTATGGTCTCAGTGTCTGTGGAACGGTGATGTTTACTAGAGTAAATGAAAACTCAAAACAATTTCAAAAGGAAATTCAAAATTTACCAGAAAGAGCTATTGCTTGTTTTATTAACAGGATTTTATGGAAGGATGAAGCTATCAAAGAAAATGGTTTTATCGATCCAATTACAGATCAGTATTCATATAATGAAAACCTATGGTATGAAAGTGTTTTATTAAAAGATGAAAGAATAGGTAATGCACTTGAGCAATTCTATAACATTCTTGAAAATTTAAATTTTATAGAAAATAACAATGGACAAAGATGGTGTTTACCAGAAGTTGAAAATTTCCTTAAAAATGAGTATAAAAAAATAATGGATCTAACCTGGGCTGAGGAGGATTCGTTGAAATATTACTTCTTTTTCTATGTATATGCCCAAGAGCAGAAAAACTTGATAAATTTTTCAGGAAATGGAGAGGAATATCGATCAATGTTTTATGGTGATGAAATAAATCCAACAGATTACTTGTTTTCATCTAATAGGTCAGATCCAAGAATTCTACTTTCATCTCTTGGTTTAAGTGAAAAACGTATAATAGGTTTCTTAGAAGAAATGCAAGATAAAGGAATTGTTGGTGAAAGGTATTATCCATTATCTTCGTCTTCATTTTTTAGTGATGATGAGAAGATATTTGTAATAAAGGATATTAAAAGCTATATGGATTATATTAAAAAACAGTTCTTGACCCCTATTGTTGATTCATTGCTAGGTCAGTAAACAATTCGGTTATACAGTTGGTTTTTTCATATTTAAATTTGTCTTTTTTACTTTTTGAAATTATGACACGATAGTTTTATATACAGTAACTGAGAGATTATATCATGTCAATATATGACAATATGAAGGATGGTGGGAAAAAATATGGATAAAATAATGGTTGCAGGAGCTATCGCAGGTGCAATAGTTGCAGCATCAACATGGGTCATGCCTTCGTTATAGAACCATAATTATTTTTTTTTTAATATTTTTAACTTTTAGGTAATTAAAAGATATCTGGCATACATTGTATTTTGTGAAAATCATCTATTATAAGAAATGATTGTTTTTTTATTGCCTGAGAAAATTTTGAATTAATTTCTTCCAATATTTTCATCAATTCATCAAAATTTTTTACAACTAATTCAGGTTCTAAATCAGCCCACCCGATAGTAATATTCATAAACTCCATGTAAGATTTTGTTTTTAAATAGTCAAAAATTGGTTTCTTTAATCTATGATCTTTCAGATGAATATCTACCTTAAATTTTTGAAGATTCAATTTTGATAGATCTATATTTACACGAAATGCTTCGATTACATTATTTTTAATAAGATTTTTAATCCGATAATTTACACTTTGTGAAGATAAATCTAGAATATCAGCAAGTTCTATAAGAGGGGCACGCGCATTTACTGCTAATTCGTTTAAAAGTTTATAATCAGTTTCATCTATTTCAACAGATTTTCCTCCACAATTCATTTTACAAATTAATCTATTATTTTGATTAGTTTCTCCAGATAATAAATATGATTTTTTATAAACCTCAGATAGAATATAAATAGAAAGAGTAAATTTTTCAAAATAATCCTCAAACTTATCTAAAGTATTATCCCAAAATTGATAAAATTCGAAAATATCTTTTACCCATATGACAACAGATAAATCAACTTCACTTTTTATTGAAGCTACAACCCAGGAATTTTTATAATCAATAAAATATTGTAATATTTCCTCTTTTATTTCTTGGTTCACATATTGGAAGTTTATATAAATTCTGAAAACATTATATCCAAGTTTAAAGGTATTTATCACCGCATAATAGTTTTTTATAATTCCTTCTTCTTGAAGTTTTTTTATTCTATAAGCAACAACATCTCTTTTTAAACCGACTTTTTTACCTATTTGAGCATTAGATTGTCTACAATTTAAATCTAATTCATACAAAATTTTTCTATCTTTTTGATCAATTTTATACATTTTTACGATATGTTAAACAATTAATGCATATTTTATGATTTTTATTATCAAAATCAATATAGTTAAATATTTAAGTGGAAATCTGATTGAATTAAAAATAAGGATGGGTATGCAAGATAGTAAAAAATTATTACTAGTTTCAATGCCTTTTGCAGAAACAAGTATTCCTTCTATACAATTAGCACTTTTAGAGGCATATTTAAAAGAAAGAAATGTTAGCATCAAAACTAAGCATTTATATCTAAATACAGCAGAAATCTATGGACTAAACAATTATAATTTTTTAATTAATAATCCAAATGATTCATACATCGTTCAACTATCATTTTCAAAGTATCTCTTTCCAGATCATTGGGCGAAAAATCTAGAAAAAATTCGATATTTTTATGATAATATTATTGCAACTAATCAAAAGTATAAAGAAACTCTACCTTTTGAAAATTATCTAGAAAAAACTGACAAATTTTTTTCATATGCAATACATCCTTTCAATTGGGAGAAATTTGATATTATTGGATTTACACTTAATTATGGACAAATTCTTCCTTCACTTGCTATTTCAAAAAAAATAAAAGAAAAATTTCCTGA
The DNA here is from genome assembly GCA_030672305.1 of Thermoplasmatales archaeon. GTDB lineage: Archaea > Thermoplasmatota > E2 > DHVEG-1 > DHVEG-1 > SG8-52-3. The sequence goes on from DAOVGR010000011.1 coordinate 39,473, forward strand.
AAAAACTATTGTTTTTGGTGGAAGTTCAACTATAAATGAACTTGGAAAAAGAGTATTAAAGACCTTTGACTGGATAGATTTTATAATCTCTGGTGAAGGTGAGGAATCATTATTTTTACTTACTAAATATAATCAAGATTATAACTCAATTCCTGGTTTGATTTATAGAAAAAACAATGATATAGTTTGCAATAAAAATGATACCTTTACTGACATAAACAATCTTCCCTACCCAGATTTTCAATCATATTTTCAGGAATTAAGCATAATATCTGATGAAGTACAACAATACAATGCACTATACGGTAGACTTCCAATAGAGCTTTCTCGAGGATGCTGGTGGAATAATTGTACTTTCTGTAACATTTCTGCATATCATAAAAAATATCGTGAGAAAACAGTAGATCGTTTTGTTGAAGAATTGAATTTTCTATCTGAAAAATATAAAAATTTAACATTTCAAGTAATTGGAAATACCTTGCCTCAGCGAGATTACAAAAAATTATGTGAAAAAATAATTTCACTTGGAAAGGATTATAATTTGTTCATTGAAGCAAGAGCAGGACAGTTAAATAATGATGATTACACACTCTTGAAAAAGGCAGGTTTTTGTAATATACAAACTGGAATTGAGGCTTTTTCCTCAAATTATCTTAAAAAAATGAACAAGGGTGTAAAAGTAATTGACAATATTGCTGCATTAAAATACTCAAAAGAAAATGGTATTTTTAACAACTTTAACTTAATTGTTAATTATCCTAATGAAGAACACATTGATTTTCTAGAAACAATTCACAACATTGAGTTTATAAAAGACTATCTTGATCCACCTCAAATAAGCCAATTTGTTGTTGGATATGATAGTCCAATTTATAAAAATCTTGAAAAGTTCAATATTGAAAAATTGGATTACAAAATAATTGATACTTTAATGTATCCTCCTGAGATTTTAGAAGGAAATTTCTTCTTTTTTAACCAATTTAAAAGAAAAAATGAAATAAAAGAAAATAAGTGGAATAAGCTTGTTTTAGATTGGAAAGAAGGTCTTGAAAACAGAGAAATAAATGCCGTAAAAAGAAAAACAACCATTGAAAAACTAATCTTTTACTATATTGACGGTCAATCATATCTAAAAATATATGATAATAGAAACAGTGAAAATGTTATGATATATGTATTAAATCAACAAGAAAGAGATATTATCCTTGCTTGTAAAAATGTTATATCTTATGATAAACTAAAAGAAAAGCTATCAAATATCTCTGAAAATGAACTAAAAAATATGTTAAAGATTTTTGTTGAAGCAGGAATCATCTTTGAAGAAGATGATTGTTATCTATCTCTTCCTTTAAGTTACAGTAAGATTATAGGGAATTATAATAAAGAAAAAACAAATGAACAATTAAAAAAGACAATAAGTCAATTTGGATAAATTCCCTTTTTTGCATTTTTACACAAAAAATTTATATTCTATAGTTAAGAAATATTTATATGGTGGTGAGGATGAGTTGGATGGTTTTAGTTCGTAAGTGGATAATAGTACTGGTGATTTTTTGTCTTCTTGGAACTATTACACTTGCATGCGAATCTTATGAACCAGAAGAAAAATGTTACGAAGAAGAAAAAGAGGAAATTATAGTTGAAGAGAAAGTTGATTCTCCAACACAATCAGTGTCAGGTATTACAGAATCAAAATGGTTCATAATCCTGGATAAATTAATTGAGCGATATCCTATAATTGAACGAATAATAGAGCGGATATTTCAATGGATTTTTAATAATCTTTTAGGTATGGATTATTAATTTCCTTAATTCTCTCTTCTTATTTTTTTTGTTAATTTTTTTAGTACTAACTAGATTTAGTTGAATAGTTTTTTTTAAATAAATGATAGATAAAAACTGAAACTATAATGTAGAATATTATAAGAAGAATACTAAGAATTTGATAATAATTGTGAAATGGTAATTTTTGCCATAAATCAAGACTATCACCCCGGATAAAAAATAATACAATTAATACGGCGCCAAAAAAAGTTGTAAAAAGTATATATCTTTTTTTGAATTGATTATAATTAGTTGCTTTTAAAGGATATTTGATTTTTCCCATATTTCATTCCAACTCCCATTAAATTAAATTGTTTAATTTATTATGAAATAGGGGTTACACCCCTATAACCCCATTCCGCCTTCGCTTCCTCGACAAGCTCTCCGCCCCTCTGGGGCTCCGGTCTTGCCGTATCCCCGCTTGGCGGTTACGCTGCATCAGGTAGACGTTGCTGACGATCATCCACAACAGTTATTCCATGGCGTTGTTGCTGACTGCGACAGTACGCAGTTGATTTTTCCAGATCTATCATCCCCGTGGATTCATAATGTTCGTATCCACTCCAGAAACCGCCACGTGGATACAGTTTCCGGAATCCTGGATGTCGCTCGAATATCTTTTTT
>DAOVGR010000024.1 GCA_030672305.1 Thermoplasmatales archaeon
AGTAAGTTCATTTGTAGATTCATGAGTCAACATTGCTTGCACCTTAATCTTATAATTTCCGTTCTTATTCCATGAGTGAGTTGCTTCAGGTGTGTTAAGCCAGCCAGTTTCTGTTCCATCACCCCATGAAAATCTGTAGTATACATTATTCCAGTAACCACTTTGTGTGTTTACACGTGTTGTGTATGTATATTCAATACCTGGCTGAATTTCTGTTACACCATCGGGTTTTTCAGGAAGAGTTGCTCCAAATTCCACACCAACAACCGTATTATAAGTGTCAACCTCTCCATTTACGTCAGTAACTTTTAAGGAAATCCAATAAACTTCAGGTTGGTTCCAACTCCATGATGCAACTTCTCCAACACCGTCATCATAGTTTCCATCGAAATCAAAGTCCCATTCGTATGTATAAGGAGCATTCCCATTGAAGGTTTCAGCCTTAAAGATTATATCTTCAAAAGGAGCAGCTACAACACCAGCAGCTGCATCAACTATTTCTGTTCTCAATGTGTTACCAGCAGGGTACCCACCAATTTTAAGGCTTGGATCTCCAAACATTGCTTGCTGTTGTAATGTTTTTGCATCAGATTGATAGGCCATTCCAGGGTGTGTATCACAATATTTTGTAATTGCACCAGCCCAGACTTCCCCAAGTATGTCAGAATCTTCATCATATGTTTTATAGAAACTTATAAAGAAGTAACCACCAAACTTTTCAAGAATATCTGGTTCAAGTATTCCATCACCATCAAGATCACCATGTTCTCCAGTTGCACCTAATCCAAGTCCTGTATTTCCCTGTGCACACATAGAACCTCCGCCCACTTTTCTTGTAAACCACCAACTCCAGCATTCAGGAACAGGTAACCCATAACACCAGGAATGTTTAGAGTTATTTTTATCATTCATACAAAATAGGACTGTTACATTGAACTGGTTGTTGTGGCAACCTTCTACAGCCATTATCGGAAGTTTTTTTCCATTATTCATGAAAGGAAAACTGAATATGTCGATTCTACCTTTTGGAATCCACGAATCAAATTCAAGAGGAAAATGCGTAATCCATGAAAATGGACTTGCATGTCCATCAAAGAAAATATGCCCTGCTCCTTTGTTTATCTCTCTTCTAAAATTCTTTTCATTGGGTATGAAATCAGGATTACTTGTTTTATAGGAGGCATACAGTCTTACTGGATTAAATTCAGTCATGTAATCAATTATTATCTGCTCACATACTACTTCGCCTTCGATATAATTTGTTCCTGCATCAGGAAATGAATCTCCACCTAATACAATGAATTTGTCATACCAATCAGCTCCATATGCACTATCTTCATAATTGATGATTTTATTTACCATGATTTTAACTTCGAGTTTATTTCGACATGGAAGTCTTGAAACTACAACATCTGGATAGAAATCTAATACATCTCTTCCAGGAGTTGTATCCCATTTTGCATATATTCTATCAAGGTCAGAATCCCATCTACAAAATTCACCATTTGACTTGTAGATATCTGCATAGTATAAATCGCTTAGAGTTCCAGGATCAAATGTACTACCTGAATCTATAAGATTTGTATATCTAGCTGGAACATGCCAATCTTTTGTACCTTCGTTTATGTTATCTCTTGATTCACCAAAAATCAAAGATTTCAATCCACCAACGATAAGAACATATTTGATATCCTCAGTTTCTAGGGCATCTTTGATGAAATATTTTATCTGCTCAGGCTTGTCATATCCAGTATATTGATTGTATATATCCTGAGTTGTTTTTATATAGGTTGGAACTCCAATATTATTCTTATGTGTTACTAAGGGTTCTAATGCTCTTTCAAATTTCTTTGTAGTAATTATAACCATATCATAGGTAGATGTTGTTGGGAATGGACTTGTTTCTGATTCTTGATATGTAATTGTCATTTGAATGTCTTCAATAAAGTTTAAAGTATCTGTGCCAGGGCTATATTTTACAGGGAAGACCTGTATAATTAAGAATGTCTTATGCTCAAGATCTGCATCAAGTCCTCCACCGGTATGGTAATCAAACCAAGTATTTGGATAAAATTCCTCTGATTCATAGATAGATGCATCCATTATATACTCGCCACCTGATTCTTCTATACCAACCATTACAGGTGTTGGTGCAGGAACAATCTTGTTCGTCAATTCCATAGAATTAATTTGTCCCGTTTGACATTCTATATTTTTAATTTCAGTTCCAAATGGAAAAGTCATCTTTGTTGAATACATGGGCAGGATTGGAGAACCACTAATGTATAAACAGCTTTCTGCTCCTTCAATATTCAACATATTATAAGGGCCTACATTACTGTCTTTAACTTGTAGATTTGAAAAAGTTAGGCTTATTATTTCTTGATTTTGGTCACCAGCCTCTTCACTTACCCCTATTGCAGCAAAACCACTAATTACAAACAGCCCTACTACAACAAATGCAACATTTTTCATATTTTATCTCCCCTTAATTAAAAGGTTTTAATATTGTTTATTTATTTATGTTTAATAGAAGTAATAAGATAAATGTTTATAAATTTATAGTTTTAAAAATATCTTTTTTTTATAAAAAAACGATGTTTTTATTCAATTTGGAATAATAATACGAGTATAAGAGTATAATTTTAAGAAAATTTTATAATATTAATCAATATATTATTGTTGGGGATTTGATAATATGATGAAACTTGACAAACGGATAATTTTTATTATTGCTATAGCAATTGTTTTCTGTGCCAGTTTTCAGCCAATAATTGCGGGAAGAAGTATCGAAAACAACAATCAGGACCTAAAAGCTATCAATGAAAATTCTGCTTTACTTGTAGCATTATCTCAACTTAAACATTTGAAAAAAACTACCTATCAAATAACTGCCTCAAATGGAATTTTGGATGACAAAGGATCTATTCTCTGTTATGTTTTTGATTTACATCCTCAGGGTTATATAGTTGTTCCAGGGTATAATACTCTTCCGCCTGTTCTTGCCTATTCTTTTACAAGTTCGTTTTCTGAAGCAGGAACACTTCTTTGTGATTTGGTGAAGGCAGATATAATTCTAAGGTTGACTCATTCTTCAGAAATTCATGAAAAAATAATAGAAGAAAACAAAGACCTATGGAATTCCTATCTTAATTTTAATCCTTTAGTTTTGGATGATTTCTTTTCTCAGTGGCCTAAAGAAGGAGCAACCTCTTCAGAGGGATGGCTTGAGACAGAATGGCATCAAAATTCTCCATATAATGATTTTTGTCCAATGGATCTAGTAAATAGCCAACGTAGTGTTGCGGGATGTCCTTCTGTTGCTATTGCTCAAATCTTAAACTATCATCAAACAACTAACAATGTTCAGTTTAATGACAGCGATGATTACTATCATTCCTGGGGCAATTATTATTGGATTGATGATAATTTTGAAACCTATGATTTTCCTCCATTTCCACAGCTTAATTCATATCTTGACACTCTTGTCCTGCACTACCAGAATGAAGAAACTTTAACTGATGAAGACAAGGCAGCACTCACGTTTGCCTGTGGTGTTGCAGCTCAACAAGTTTATAGTTCAAGTGTATCAGGCACCTTTGGTGTAGACCAAGCATATGATGCATACCAGCGTTTTTTCTTTGATGATTGTGTATTACTAACCGATGATAATCCTGATGCTTATGAACGAGTTCAGGAAAATATTATGAATGGTCTTCCTGTACATCTTGCTGTTATAACTGAAGATGGGAAATCTGGTCATAATCTTGTAATTGATGGTTATAATGATGAGGGATATTATCATCTTAATTTTGGTTGGGGTGGATCATATGACGGGTGGTATAAAATTCCAGAAGAACTTCCCTATGAACTAACTGTTCTAGAAGGTGTAATTGTTGATATCATAAATGAGAATTCAGTTTCTAATCTTAATGCAGAAGGAGCTTTATATTGGCCTGATATCAATCCTGGAGCAACTGTTGAAGGAAGTTTTACATTAGAAAATGTTGGTGCACCAGGGTCAAGTATTGACTGGGAAGTAATTATTTGGCCTGAGTGGGGTGAATGGACCTTTGATCCATCTTCTGGAGAAGGTCTTACTCCTGAAGAAGGTCCCTTAACAATCGATGTATCTGTGAATGTTCCTGATAAGAAAGATAAACATTTCAATGGATATGTTAAAGTTGTTGATGTTGACAATAGTATTAATTCCTGCCTTGTTCATGTTTCACTTACAACACCGCGTAATAGATGGGTTAATCATCCATTGCTCTTTAATATATTTGAACATTTTCCAAATGCTTTTCCATTGTTCAGATATATACTAGGATTTCAATAGTTCAAATCTTCATCTTTTATTTTGATAATTACATTAAGTATCTTAAACTTAAGAAATATTTAAATCAAAATATTATATTATAATATTTGGAATTAAGTATATTTAAGGGAGGTAGAATATGAATAAAATTATACCAATACTTGCTATAGGAATCTTAATTCTAAGCGGAATGAGTGCTATTGCTACAATAAAAAACAAAACAGATTCTGCACCGATTATTGATGAATTAGATCAATCTCAAACTGTTATGGCAGAAAATATTCTTATGCCTGTTGGTCAAATTCCTTATAATGAAAATCTGACAAATATTCAGGTTGCTCAATCATTTATTCCATCAAAGGAGATTCTTACAAGAGTTGAGCTTTTTATAGGAAAGAATGTTACAGCGATATATCCAATATATGTATCCATCAGGAAAGAATTAATTGAGGAAGACCTCACAATTGAAAGTGTTGAGCCTTGTGATGTTCCAACAGACGAATTAGGCTGGGTGGAAATTGATTTACCTGATATTTTGGTTACAACTGGACATACTTATTATGTTGTTGCAATAACTGAGAATGCTACTGATAATTGGTATGGCTGGGGTGGTAACAATAACTCAGAATCTTACCCATCTGGATGTGCATGGTTTTCTTATGATGATGGTGACTCATGGACCAATGAATCTAGTTTATCAGGTTCACATAATGTTGAATCATCATTTAGTAAATACAGGTCAACAAAAATGGACGAACAAATAACTTGGGATATGTGTTTTAAAACATATGGAAGAGATAGTATTCCACCTGATGCACCAGTAATCAATGGTCCAAAATCAGCAAGGTATAATGAATCACAATCATACATTTTTATTACAAATGATCCTGATGGAGATGATGTATTTTATCAAATCCTATGGGGAGATGGTACAAGTGAAGATTGGATCGGTCCATATAATTCAGATGAATTAATAACGGTGGATCACTCCTGGGTGGAACAGGGAATATACATAATTGTAGCAAGGGCTAAGGATGTCTATGGATATGTAAGTGAGTGGACAGAGTTTGAGGTTGAAATTCCGAGAAACAGACAATTCTATTTAAATGCATTAAGTTGGCTATTTTTAAGAGTCCCTCTGTTCAGATACATTCTAGGACTGCAGTAGACTAAATCAATCTCTTTTTCCTTTTTTTCATTTACAAAGTATTTATTTAAATAATATAGTACCATTATAAACCAGGTCCAATGGTTAGAGGTTTAGCAACAGATGGCAAGAAATACAAGCATATTAATCGAAATGACGAAAAGTGGCTTAGCAAGGATTTAAATGATATTAAAAAAACCGTTGAAAAGTACATAGATGATATAAGACCAGATAATGAAAAAGCAATAGATAGTTTACAAAAGAAGAGTAAGAAAAAGAAGATGACAATAGATAGGATATTTGCCATTTTAATCCTTGGAATTTTTGGGGCTACTACTCGTATTATCGGAATATTTTTAATAATAAAAGGCACATATTTTTTAGGTGGATCCTTAAGTATATTTGGCGCTGTATTTGTATTAACTTTTATTATGTATGAGAAATATAAATGACAATATTGTGTTATCCAAGATATCCTAATCTTTTCATATTTCCTTTTAAATATTAAATTTTATTTTTTTAGAATAAATCCTCCAATGATAAAATCTTTATCATATATTATTCGACCAGTTAAAATTCATAAATGGAATGATATGCCCTGTCAGCATACATAATCTATTTTATTAGATATTTATTCTAATAAAATATAATAATATGGTAACTTTTTTGGTTATAAAAAACCTCTATACTTTCTATTTTTCTTCATTCAAATTCCATAAAATATAAATACTCAGTTAACATATGTTAATATATGGGTCTAGTTTGGAAGTAAGAATGACTTTTTAGGATAATCCTACTTTTTCATACTTTTCTTCCTCCCTCAGCTAGACCCTTCCGTTTTATCTTTTTTTAAATAATAAAATAATACTAGTAATTGTTTTTATTTACAGACATTAAAATTAAAATTACTAGATTTATTTAGAAAACTTTTAATTTATAAATGATATGCATAATTTCATATTTATTGGAGGAAGGAAAGATATGAATGAAAAAATTATAGGTATTTTAGTATGTATGTTGTTGATAGCATCTCCTGTAATATCTGCATCATGGACTGAAATAAATAAGACAAATAATGTAGAAATAATAAACGGAAAATCTGATTGGATAGAACTGGATAAAATTATTTCATCTGATGGAGTGGCAAATGATGAATTTGGAAATTCAGTTTCAATTGATGGTGATTATGCAATAGTTGGTGCTTATTGTGATGATGGATGTACCGGATCAGCATATATCTATAAAAAAGATGGTTCAACTTGGATTGAGGAAGCAAAGCTTATTCCATCAGATGTAGAATCTGGAGATTATGCTGGACTGTCTGTATCAATAAGTGGTGATTATGCAATAATAGGTGCTCCTGTTGGCGAAGCAGCCTATGTTTTCGTACGATCAGGTTCAAGTTGGACACAACAAGCAAAACTCACATCAAATGGGGGTGGAGTTCTTGACTTCTTTGGTTGGAGTGTTGCAATATCTGGTGAATATGCAATTGTTGGTGGCACGAACTATGAATATGCAAGAGGGCTTGCTTTTGTTTTTAAAAGAACAAGTACAACTTGGAATCAAGAAGCAAAATTACTTGCAACAGATGGAACAGCTGATGATAAATTTGGCTATGTTGATATAAATGAAGATATTGCTATTGTTGGAGCATATAGTGATGATAACGATAATGGAGTAAACGCAGGTGCTGCATATATTTTTAAACGTGAAACTTCAGGATATTGGTATCAGTACAGTAAACTAATTGCAAGCGTTGGGGCAACAGATGATTATTTTGGTGTTGATGTAGCAATTATTGATGATTATGCAATAATTGGGGCACTTGGAGACGACAGTAAAAAGGGAGCAGCATATATTTTCAAATATATAGTAGGTGTTGGTTGGCAGCAGGAAGCAAAGTTGACTGCTTCAGATGGAGCAGCCGACGATCGATTTGGTAACTCTGTTTCAATTTTCCAAAACTATGTAGCAGTAGGAGCATTTTTTGATGATTCCAGTACTGGTTCTGCATATATCTTCAAAGACAATGGTGCTAACTGGGTACAGGAAACAAAACTTACTGCTTCAGACAGTGCAACTGATGATGTTTTTGGTATTTCTGTTTCAATTGATGAAAATAATGTAATAATTGGTGCACGTACAGATGATAACGAAAATGGAGCTGATGCAGGTGCTGCTTATTTCTTTATTAAATCAGGTGCAAAGATTTGTTGTGATGGAAACCTTGCCTGGTCTAGTGTAAAACCAAATTCGGTAGTTACTGATGATTTTCAAATAAGTAACTGTGGTGAGGAAGGTTCTTTACTTAATTGGCAGTTTGATTCTGCACCAGACTGGGGAGTATGGGAGGTTATTCCAGATAGTGGTACAGATTTAGCTTATGGAGGAAGCGTTACAATTCAGGTAACAGTTACTGCACCACCTGATGAAAATTCAGAATTTATTGGAAATGTAAAGATGATCAATACTGATGACCCTAGTGATTATTGTGAAGTAGATGTTGTGTTAAATACACCAAAAGTTAATCCCCGATATACCAATTTCAACCTATTTAGTTGGTTTATAGAACGATTTCCTAATGCATTCCCAATTCTAAAATATCTGTTGAGACTTTAAGATAGTGCTAAAAAGCAATCCCTAACAGATTGCTTAAATACTAAATTATTAATATTCTACAGTATCTCTATATGAAAATCCCTTTGAATAATCCATAAAATAGCAGGATTTTGGACTAATCTTAATAATAATACTATCTTCATTTTTTATCAAGTATGACATATTTGGAAACTTTAGGTTAAGCATCTTATTTATTTCATTAATTTCCTTTTTATCAGTTACTGGTGTTGCTTTTCCTTCCATTTGAACAGATATTACTTCCTCCAAATGATCTGTTGGATCGTATACTGAATAAGCAACATTCGGATTATTTTGTATGTTTTTAAATTTACGGGTCTGTGTTCCAGTAGAAAAATAGATTGTATCTTCTTTATTTACATATGCAATCGGATGGGTTAGAGGGTCACCTTTTTGTGTAGAAGTAGCAAGTGTTAAAAACCTTCTCCTTGATAGATAATTAACAATTTGTTCTTTTATATCATCCATTTGACCGTTCCTTCCTCAAATATTACATTTTTTGTATTTTTTTATCCTATTTAAGATTTTGGTGGAATATTTAATTGTTTCTTTTTTTTATTTGTTTCAAAAAATCAATTAAGATGTTTTTAATTTCCACTTTGTGAAAAACAAAACCATTGGAATTATTGCGATTCTCCTTGCAAGTATCATGTGGGCAATAGAACCTATATTTGTTAAGTTATCTTTTGAAAACTCAGATTTTATTCAAACAAATACAATACGAGCAATTGTTGCTCTATTAATTGCTTTCGTATATATTTTAATAAAAAGAAAGCCAAAGGATATGAAAATATCAAAAAAAGATGTTGCACCGATTATATATATTGCAATTGTTGCAACACTTTTTGCTGATTTTATGTATGTTTTTTCACTTTCGCAGGTACCTGTCGTTAATGCAGTAATTATCGGTCACATGCAACCTATTTTTATTGTTATTTTTGGAATTTTCATTCTTAAATCTGATAAACTTACATATTTTGATTATATAGGGATTATTCTTCTAATTATATCAGGAATTTTGGTAACAACAAGAAATCTTGAAAATCTGATGAACTTTAGACTTGGCACAATTGGAGACTTGTTTGTACTTTCTGCTACAATTGCCTGGGCAACGACTGCAATTGTTACAAGAAAATATGTAAGACATCTAAATACTGGTGTTCTTGCATTTTATAGATTCTCAATTGCTGCTGTTGTTCTCTCTATTTTTCTGATATTAAATAATAGATTTTTTATTGCAAATCATTATCAAGTGGCTGTTGGAGTTATAATTGGTATTGGTACGATTCTATATTATGAATCTCTTAAAAGAATAAAAGCTGCCCAGACTTCAGCTCTTGAACTTTCAACACCTTTGTTTGCTACAGTTCTTGCATATTTTATGCTTTCGGAAGTACCAACAAATATGCAATTTGTTGGTGTTGGACTTTTGTTACTTGGTCTTTTTTTTATATCAAGAAGAGAAGAATAATGGAAGCAATTCTCAGAAGGTTTCAAATCATTAAGCTATGATTATAATTATTGATATTAATCTGCACTCTTAAATTTGTTTTCTTTACAATTGTCTTAATTAACTATCGTTAAGGAAATATTTAAATTGTAATATTATATTACAACTACATATTCCAAATATTTCTTTGGGGGAGGAAGCGAAAGGAAAAAGAAATTGCATATTTTAAAGGGAAGTAGCAGAATAATTGCTTTGTTTTTTTGGAGCAGATTCTATAGTAAACTAAGCCGGATATATCGGAGGAAATAATGTATAGGAATCGAGGCGGATATAACGAGCGAGGCGAAAAAAAAATCCCACCTCGTAGGGTTAAAATTTTGAAAAAAATTATTTGAAAAAATGGAGATATAAATATGAAAAAGAAATTATTAGGTATTTTTGTATGTATACTGTTGATAGCGGCTACTGGTATAACAGTAGCAGGGACATTGAAACTTAAAACAGACTCTTCAGAAGGAAAAGGAGTAACTACTGCCAGTTGGGGTTGGTATGATCCTACGGGGTCGTGGCTTAGGAATGATAATGAAGTTTTTATCGATATAATGCCTGCAGGTCCAGAGGGATGGCGCAGGTATGCCCTCGAGTCAGAAATTGCTACAATCAACCCCATATGGTATGGGTATTTCCCGACAGCCGTGGCGTTAACCGACATGCATGGAAATATGGTTGCAACAGGAAAGAACACGTATGACTTTTCTGTAATGCAATATGCGACTGATGAAGACCGTGTCATTGTATACTTTCTTGTATGGAGCGGAACCTTTGTGGTGACGTCCGAAGATACCGGTAATGGTGCTTTTAGTGCATCATTTTACCTCCCGGACCAGGACCCGTTTGGTAATGAGGAACCATACTTATGCTACCCAGCATACGAGTATTCTTATTATCGCATTCCAGTGATTCCACCCTGCACACCGTAGGTGCCAGAAAACAATCAGTAATTATTAGTTGATGAACTGGAGTAGGTTGAGTGTAATTCCATAATTGATAAATGATAACAATGAATATTGTTGCCAATTAATTATTCATCGAAACACTTGAGGGTGAGGAACATTGTTATTGAGCAAATGGATTTCTATTAGGTAACCTCCCTAATTACAAAAAATAACATCTTCCTACTCCTCTTTTTTTCTTTATTATTCATAAAAATATGATCAGAGTTTTTAAGGAAAATCCCAGTTGTATTTTTCTGAGATTTTATCAAAAAAGTTATACCAAAATGCAAATCTATAAACCAAAGTAAGTAAAATCAAAAAGAAAAAATAACTATTTACATCATATTGTCCCCAGTATTCACCAGTTGGCGTAATGGCAAAAGGTGTTACAATAACTATTCTGGCATTTAGAGATAGTATAATTAAATTATAAAATAATGTAAACCATTGCGGAGGTGTATCAGTAGGCAGTTCATTTAAATCTTTAGAAACATCTGTATTTATTGGTGATATTGTTTCGTTTGAATTATCTGCAGATATTAATTGAATTGCAGAAATTGAGGGCACTATAAGAAGTAATATTGAAACGAAAAAAATTCCAAATACAATCTTTGTTTTCATATACCTTTACTCCCATTTTATGTGTTAATAATTATCACGCATAATGCATGTGCTATATCATATATAAAAATTCTCTCTCAAACACAATATTTACTTTTTTAGGAATTTTACTAATACTACTTTCTTTCTTAATTAAATCTTTTTGAGTTATAATTATAAGCTTTATATGTAACATTTAAATATTCTATATCAGATGTTATTATTGAGGGAGGTAATTAAGTCTGTACAAACGGAGTGGCATGTTAAGTAAAACTCTGGTAATTGGAGTAATTAGTTTATTTGTTATTATTTCTTTAACTCCGGGTATTACAGCAGATGATATAGAAAAAGATAATAGATCTAGGGATGAATATAAGGAGATTATTACTTATATTTTCGGTTTGTGGGTATCTATAAACTGGATAAACAAAAGGGGTAATTATCGTGGTGAAGTTAATTTGACACAAATTACTGATGATTCGGGTATATTCAAATTATCTGGTTATGGATGGTCTAATGGAAAAATTGTATATTTTCAAGAATATGCAACTTTTATTCATGCTTATCGTTTCATAGGTCGTTCTGTTACGGATGCCTGGGGTTGGCATTATGTACAAGGTATTACTATCGGTAACATTGAATGGTATAATGAACAATAAAAAAAAAATAAAAAAAAAAAGGGTGATAAGAATATGAATAAATATTATCTAATGGCAGTTGGAATAGCACTACTTCTTATATGTACAAGTTTTGTGTCATCATCTAGAAATATTTTAGAAAATGAACCTGTTAATATTAAAAATGGTATGTTATATTGTGACCACACAGGTTATGTACTGGGTTCAGGATCTAATTGTTGGCTTTATGAATTTATTTTAAATAATCCTAGTAATTTGACCTGTATTTGTGAGGGAAGTGGTGGTTTTACTTCTAGTGGAGCTTGGTCAAATGATGGTTTTATTTATATATGCGAATATGGAACTGGTATTTTATTGAAATTAAATCCAGAAACTTGTGAATGGGAATCAATTGGTGGTGGCGGTACAAGTTTGTATGGACTTGCATTTAATCCATTTTCTGAAAAATTATATGGTAGTTCAGATAACAATTATCTCTTCAGGATTGATCCAAATACCGGTGAACAAGAACTGATAGGTGCTTTCGGAAGTGATGTCCAGTTAATGATTGGTATGGCATTTGACTCAGAAGGGACACTATATGGTTGGGACCTTGGAAATGATAAACTCTGGACAATTGACACAATTACAGGTGACGCAGCAGAAGTCGGTGCTCTAGGTATTAATCTAAACTATGTTTGTGATGGAGACTTTTGTAAAGATGACGATATTTTGTACATTTCTGCCCCTGGTTCACCTCCAGATTATATTTACCAATTATATGAATGTGATAAAGAAACTGGAGATTGTGGTCATGTTGGTCAATTTCCTGAAGATGTTGATGTGTCAGCATTACTAATTCCATTT
The DNA here is from genome assembly GCA_030672305.1 of Thermoplasmatales archaeon. Lineage (GTDB taxonomy): Archaea > Thermoplasmatota > E2 > DHVEG-1 > DHVEG-1 > SG8-52-3. The sequence goes on from DAOVGR010000024.1 coordinate 12,635, forward strand.
GATTATAATCCCGAGAATAATCCCCCATATGTTCCAAGTAATCCTAGACCGCTTAATGGAACAACTGGTGTTGCTGGTGGCAGATGGTTCACTTGGTCTGGCGGTGATCCTGATGGTGACAATGTAACTTATGATTTATATTTTGGAAATTCAACTCCTCCACCTAAGGTTATGTCCAATATGTCTAATAATGGCACGGGTTATGATCCTCCTGGCGAATGGCTAGTCAATATTACTTATTACTGGAAGGTTGTTGCATGGGATGAGCATGGTGCATCAACAGAAGGCCCTATATGGAGATTTAGACTTGCACCAAATTATCCACCATTTCCGGCTCGTGACCCTATTCCACCAGATGGAGCAAAAAATGTACCTGTCAATGCTAGTCTTTATTGGACTGGAAGTGATCCAAACGGATGGGACGTGCTTAGGTATGATGTGTACTTTGGCCCAAATCTTGATCCACCCCTGGTTGAAATTAATCAATCAGAAAATTATTATGATCCCTATGGGGAAGGTGATATGCCTTTATTTCAGGATTTTTACTGGAGAATTGACACCCGTGATAAGGAAGGAGAAGTAACTACTGGTCCTAATTGGACTTTTGCGACAGGGGTAAATTGTACACCACCTCCACCAGCAATAGATGGTCCAACACATGGTAGGATAAAAATAAAATATAACTACACCTTTTATACAACAGAAGAGGGTGGAGTTATATTTATTGTTGATTGGGGTGATGAATCAACTATTGAGAGAATTTATCCTACATCACCCGATGGCCAAAGAGCAATAGCAAATCATTCTTGGGATAAAAAGGGGACATATATTATTCGTGCAAGAACCGAAGACGAATATGGTATGGTTAGCGACTGGGGCGAACTTGAAGTAACAATGCCAAGAATTAAAACAACAACATACTCATTATTACAATGGTTTTTTGAAAGATTTCAATTATTGGAGGTATTTTTACGAATAATGAATCTATAAAGATAGTATTAGCTGTTGGAATTACAACCCTATTTTTAGGTGTAGCAACGATACCATTAACTCAGGGCATAGTAACTAATGAATCTAATTTTCCAGTATCAAATAAAAAGACCTTGTATGTAGGTGGTTCTGGACCAGGGAACTATACAACAATTCAGAGTGCAATTGATGATGCAAATGATAGTGATACCGTCTATGTCTATGATGATAGTTCGCCTTATCAAGAGAATCTATTTGTGAATAAATCAATTAATTTGATAGGTGAGAATAGAGACACTACTGTTGTTTTCACAATAGCAACCTGGAGCGCTGTTTTGATTTCTGCAGATCACGTAAAAATGAGTGGATTTAGTATCTTATCTAGAGGAGGTATGCTACTTACTGCAGCAATAGATATTCGTTCAAACTTCACCACAATTAATGATATTTACATTACTGATAACAAATGGGCTGGCATTGGTATATGGGGATTTAATAACACAATAAAAAACAATATAATTAATTCAAATTTCTTTTACGGCATTTGTCTATTAGTTTGTAATAGTAATACTATCACAGGAAACAATATCTCAAATAGTATGTGTGGAATAGGTGTCTTTCTTAGCAATAACAATAAAATTATGGACAATGACATCTCAAATAATGGATATGGAATATTTTTTAATGGATCAGGAAATAATATTATCTCAAATAACAACATACTTGAAGATTACAATAATGGTATAGGCTTAATGGATTCTGACAATAACGACATCTCATATAACACAATTGAGAAATGTGAGTGCGGAATAGACTTCAGATATTCAAAAAGCAATACTATAACTAAAAACAACTTTCTAAAAAACAACCGTCATGCCTATTTTGAAAATTGTAGAAATAAATGGAAGAACAATTATTGGAACAGACCAAGATTACTTCCAAAACTTATACGTGGAACAATAAGTATCCATCCGTCTTGGCCTTTTCAGGATATCATTATACGATGGGTGAATTTCGACTTACGTCCAGCATTAAAACCATATGACACCTGAGTGCAAAATTAATATTAAAAGTAATGAAGCAATAATAGATAGTAAATAATCTGTCTATATACATAAGATTATTATTTTTAAAATTGAAATTAGTACTCAATAATAATATTTAAGTAGTGTTTAATTAACATCTGTTAATTTAATATGGAAATGTTTATAAATGTGATATTGATTAAAAATATAAGGGAGGCAAAGGAAAGAAAACTAAATTAACAAACCGATATCAATAGGTATGCTTTTTTTGGATACGAATTGTCTCCCCTCGTATCCCTATATTTTCAATAATAAAAGAGATTATTTTCCTTTTTATTTTTAAAAAAAAATAATTTATCCTTTATCAAGGAAATATTTAAATTTAAATATATTATTATAATACTTGCAGTTTTATAGTTACAAGGGAGAAAATGATAATTAAAAACGAATTAGTTAGGAAAGGTCTTGTTCTTGTAATAATTTTACTATTTACTGGTACATTTGCCATACCATCATTGGGTGGAGCTGGCGTAGAGAAGAACTCTAATCCTCCAATGTCTGGTGGTAACACATTATTTGTCGGCGGCTCAGGACCTGGAAACTACACCAAGATACAAGATGCAATTGATAATGCATCTGAAGGAGATACTATATTTGTGTATACAGGGACTTATTTTGAGAATATATTATTGTGGAAATCAGTTAATTTAATTGGCGAAAATAGAAAAAATACAATTATTTTTCCAAGAAATGTTGAATTAAATGAAAATTCTACAATTTATATTTCTGTCGATAATTGTAGTATTAATGGATTTACAATAAACAATAACAATTTTGAAACTGACGTTATTGGAATTTTCATACATTCATCGGGCAATATGATTTTTGATAATTCTATTCTTAGGTTTAAATATGGTGTGTATTTAAAAGATGAAAATTTTGAACATGTTTTCACTGGAAACAATATTTCAAGAAATGAAATTTCAAATTGTACATCTGGAATTTATCTACGTGCTAATGCTGAGTATAATACAATTAATAGGAATTATATAATTGATAATTTGGAGGGAATTATAATTTATTATTGTGAAAATAACACTATTCAAAATAATTTTGTTCACTCAAACACAGTTTATGGGATTTATATAAATATAAATTCAGATGGTAACATCGTTTCAAGAAATATATGCTCAGAAAACAGATATGGAATTCGCTTTAAGGCAGTCAGTTATAATGAGATATTTCTAAATCGACTTGAAAAAAATGAATTGGGTCTCTACTCTTGTTGTGGTTCACATCATAATATTTTATATTTTAACTCATTAATTGATAATGAAAAGAACGCAAGTGACGGTTTTTATAATTTTTGGGACAATGGTATAGTTGGAAACTATTGGGAAGATTACAATGGGACAGATAATGATGGAGATGGAATTGGTGATACACCTTATCCTATTCCTGATGGTAATAATGTGGATAGGTATCCATTAATGGAGCCAATTGACAATAATCCGCCAGATGGACCTGTTATAGATGGCCCACCAAGTGGAAAAGCAGGTGATGAGTATTGTTTGACAGTCCATTCTACAGATCTTGATGGTGATGATGTTTTTTATTTGATAGATTGGGGTGATGGAACAACAAGTGGCTGGCTTGGACCTTTTCCTCAATGTGAACCTGTAAGTGTATGTCATAAATTTAAGAGGGGGACTTATAATATTCGTGCAAAAGTAAAAGACATATATGGTTTTGAAAGTGATTGGTCAGAACCTTTATTTATTGAAATACCAAGAACTAGAGTAGTATATCATCCATTTCTTCTAAGGTTGTTTGAACTCTTTCCAATACTTGAAAGACTGCTTAACTTGCTAAGATAAGATTTATCTACCAAAAGATGTTACCCCTGCAATTAAGGGATCTAGTTTGGAAGTAAAAATGATTTTTTAGGATAATCCTACTTTTTCATACTTTTCTTCCTCCCTCAGCTAGATCCTTTTTCAATTCATCTTTTAATATTTTTAACATATATTCAGATTAAATACTACTTAGGAAATATTTAAATTAAAATATTTTATTATAAAATTGGTAATTTATAATTTTAAGGGAGGTAAACAATATGAGAATAAAATTAGTAGGAATATTTGTTATGATGCTGTTGGTTGCTATTACATTACCTGTTGTCGGAACAATGAATACACTAGATGACAATATTGATTACCAAAAAATTGGTGATAGGGGTGGGGTGTTTAGACAGCTTCCTTCTCTACCAGGTAATCCTATGCCATATGGTTTGGTAAGCGATTCACAGATGGAATGGAAGGTTTACGAAGATTTCTGGGAAGTATCTAAACCAATATGTCATATTCATTGGTGGGGTCAGGCTGTTAAATGGATGAATGATACATGGCATCCTGGTGATCCTGAGGGTATGATTTTCGATGTTACTTTCTTTGCTGATGATAATGGAGAACCTGGTGTGGAGGTTTATTCGTTTGAAAATGTTACACCATTAATCGTTGGGACAGGTATTATGTATGATTATCCTGATGAGTGGCCCGATGGTCCCTTTGAATTATATCATTTTGAGGTAGATCTCGGTCTGTGCTTTGATCTGTCTAACGGTTGGGTATCAATAATTAAAAAATATAGTCCCAACGACTCTGTGTTCGGGTGGCAAGAATCTCAAGATGGTAATGATAAGCTGTATCAAAATGAAATAGAGCGAGCCATGGATGTTGCTTTTATATTAGCTGAAAGTGGAGACCCTGAACTTGAAATAGAAATAAATAGCGGACTTGGTGTTACTGTTAAGGTTACCAATATTGGAAACGAAACATTAACAAACATTCCTATTGATATTATGGTATACGGTGGAATGCTTGGTAACATAAATAAACAGGTTAGAGAGACAATTCATCTTGATCCTGGTGATACTGCATCTGTAGGTTCAGGACTATTTCTTGGACTTGGAAAAATAATAATTGGTATATTTGCAGATGATGTAGTGGAATATAAAAGTGGATTTCAATTGATAATCTTTACAAAAGTAAAATAAACTTTAATCCCTTTTTTTCTTTATATTTGTTGAAATGAATTCAGTTCTCTAAATTTTGTTATTTTTACAATTGTCGCGATTAACTATTGTTAAGGAAATATTTAAATTCAAATATTTTATTATAAACTTGTAAATCTATAATTTTGAGGGAGGATTACAATGAAAAATAAAATAATAAGTATATTTGTTTTTATGCTATTGACCACTAGTTTTATAGGAATAACAATAAGTGCAGAAGAGGAATCATTAACTAGTGAAATAATTGAATCAATTGTTTTTTCAGAGCCAGATATATTAGAAGAAAATGATTACATAACTCTCAATTTTGAAGAGGCAACCTCTCAATTAATGCAACCGGGAAAACCTGTTTTACCAATTTACTCTAAAATATATAAATTTCCGTTGGGAACAAAGATTGGAGAAGTAGTTTGCACACCTTTACAGATTACTCAAAAAACTATATCTGGGATAATTCAACCCTCACCGGAACCAGTTTTAATTGGTAATGTTAGATCTATAGAGGAAAAGAAGATTGTTGAGGATTTTACATTCAAAGATGTTGCAGTTTATAATAGCGTGGAATTCTTTCCAAATAGATGGTATGATTATAGGGTTGGTTGTGGTCTTGATGATACTATTCATGTAGTTTATTTAAGGATTCAATTCTATCCTGCTTTATATTCTCCAGGTAGAAATATGATAAAATATACAAATTCTGTTGAAATAAAAGTAGAATATAACGAGCCGGCACAACCAGTTGCCTTTCCAGATGAATATGACATGGTAATTATTGCTCCAACAGATTTTTCTGAAAAATTACAACCACTTGTTGATTACAGAAACGATTGTGGTATAGATACAATATTTGTATCTCTTGATGAAATATATGATGGTGAATATTTTCCTGAAAATGGAAGAGACAACCAAGAGAAGATTAAGTATTTCATTAAAGATGGAATTGAAAATTGGAATATCACATATGTGCTTCTTGCTGGTGGTATAAATAAAGTTCCTGCAAGACGTTCCTATGTTCAAGATGGTAAGGAAATAAGTTTTATCAGTGATCTATATTACGCTGATATCTACAAATCAAACGGGGATTTTTGCAGTTGGGACTCAAACGAAAATGACATATTTGGAGAATATAACTATGAGGGTAGAACCGATATAGTAGACCTATACCCGGACGTGTGTCTTGGAAGACTTAATTTTAGAAATATTGATGAAATTGATAGTGTAGTAGGTAAAATTATAACTTATGAGTCAAAAGGTGCAGTTATGCAGGAATGGTTCTCAGATTTCGTTGTAATCGGTGGTGATACTTTTCCTGATGGTGATAACGTCCTTGAAGGTGAACTCCTGAATACTAATGCAATTGGGTATATGGATGATTTCAATCCTGAAACCGTCTGGGCATCAACTGGTAAATTGAAATATCCAGTGAATATAGATTCCGCAATTGAGAACGGGACAGGTTTTCTTTATATGACCGGACATGGGACACATGATGGTTGGGTGACCCATCCTCATATGGATTTTGATACATGGTGGCCTATCACTGGATACTTTTATTTCAGAGTAGAGCTTCTAAAAAATGAGGACTTACTTCCTGTTGTTGTAATCGGTGGATGCTCTAATTGCCAGTTTACTGGAAATGCCTGCTTTGGATGGTCATTTGTAAAGAATCCCGATGGCGGAGGAATAGCTTCCTATGGATATACGGCTTTGGGTTGGGGATATCCAGGTTATGGCTGCACTTCTGGTCTAACAGGAGGCATGGAGATGAGTGCGTTCAAGGCATATGGTACTTTTGAAGCAAAATCCACAGGTGATTTGTGGGTAAAGGCACTTAACAATTATCTAAACGAGTTTGGAGTTGGTTCTGCTCATGGTTATAAATGCGTGGAGGAATGGCAACCTTTCAATGATCCTTCCTTGCGTATCAGAAAGGTATCAGATTTCCCAAGTATACCTGATAAGCCAGACGGTCCTACATTAGGTGGAGTAGGACTTGAATACTCATATTCTACTATGTCAACTGATCCTAACGGTGGATACATTAAGTATTGCTTTGACTGGGGTGATGGTTCAATCGGTTGGACTGATTGGTATTCTTCAGGGCAAACTGCTTCACTTGGTCATAACTGGGAAATACCTGGTGATTATGAAATCAAGGTGAAAGCGAGAGATCAATACGGCCTTGACAGTGATTGGTCAGAATCTCTATTAGTAGAAATTGTTTCTGAAGCACCTTTCTTTGATATTGTAAAAATAAAGGGTGGCTTAGGTTCTGTAAGTGCAACAATCAAAAACATTGGCATGCTTGAAGCATATGACGTGAACTGTAACATTTCTGTTACAGGTGGTTTATTTGGATTCATTGATAAGTTTTCCGAAGAAACATATGATACTCTCTTAGTTGATGAGGAGATAACAATTACTGCAGGTGACATATTTGGGCTTGGAAAGATTGATATAATTATTTCTGCAAGTTCTCCATCTGCAAATACAACCACAGAATCAGTACAAGGATTTGCTTTGGGGCCTATTGTTATTGTAAAACAATAAACCATTTCTCTTTTTTCTTTTTATTTTTAAAAACTATGTTTAAGGTTTAGATTATTCCTAGCAGGTTTTTTTTACCTTAATTAGTAATATTAAAATAAAAAAATCCATTTACCGAAAATGAAATGAACAAAGAAAAAAATGAACCTGAGTTCCGAAATATAGGGAGATGTTACATGGGTTTTATAAAGGAAAATGAAAAAGAGCGTAAAAGTTTTATTCATAAATGGGCAGAATACGTTCGCACCCATAGTGATAAGGATTGGTCTAAACAGCAGAATGTGATTATTAATTCTGCTTTAAAAACTGCAAATATTACACGTGAGCAATTTTTTAAGATGAAAGGAGAAACAAATTACGTGAAATATTAAATTGGAGCATTATCTGGTAGGTTTCAAATCATAAGATTAGGATTAATATTTTTGAAATGAAATCATTACTTAAAAAATTGTTATTTATTATTGTTGTTTTAATTAACTATCATTAAGGAAATATTTAAATTAGAATATTTTATTACTAGTCATAAATTTAGGGAGGTAAAAATGGATAAAACTAAAAATATTTTGAGAGGAGCAGTTGTTTTGTTTATAGTAGCAGTTATGGTTTTTTCATCTGTTGCTGTAGCAAATACCACAACAAAAACAAAATTAAAACTTTATGCAACTGGTGAAGGTACTGGTGTTGGTGCTAAAGGAAATGTTGTTTGGGACAATGGTATGCACTACGAGGGCTTTGTCGCGTCGCAATGGGATGCTTCAATGCTCTTAGACCCTATAGCAGCGGATGACTTTAATTTTGAGGTAACTACCGAGGTAACAGACGTCCACTGGATAGGCGGATACTGGAATCCTGTAGAGGATGGCGACTTCGATTGGAATGTATCGTTTTATAGGGATCGTGGTGATGGTATGGCGCCTGGCGCTAAGACCTTCGAACAAGTTTTCCCAAACGCTGAGGTACACGAAACGTTCATTGAAGAAATAGATGGTGGCTGGTATTTCAGCTACTGGGTTGATCTAGTAGATGCAATCACGTTTACAGGAGGTCAAAAATACTGGATTTCTATCCAAGGTGTTGGTGCTTTCCCACCACAATCCCACTGGTCAGGTCACGGAGTTCCGATTGTGCTACACCAAGGTGTCTTCAAATCTGACTATTTTGGTCATCCAGACTGGGTAAATATTTCTGTAATATTAGGTGGTCCTGCTGACGGGTGCTTTCAACTGACTGGTGATGGTGAATCAGTAGTCCCTGACCTTGATTGTGATGGTGACATTAGATGGGATCAAGTACCACCTGGAACGATAGTGAACAGTACATTTACAGTTATAAATAGCGGTAATATAGGTTCTATGCTTGAATGGAAGGTTTCCTCTTATCCAGAATGGGGAACAAACTGGACATTGAACTGGACATTCTATGATGATGGTGGATTTGTTGGAACCACTATGCCTGAAGAAGTATTTGTAGAAGTTGTAGCACCAGATAAAAAGGGTAAAACTTTCGAAGGAGAGATACTGCTTGTAAACAGCGAAAATGCCGCAGATACATGCAGCATAAACGTGATATGTAATACACCTAGAAGCAGAGCAATGATAAACACACCATTTCTTAGGATTTTTGAGCAGTTTCCAAATCTATTTCCTATCCTTAGACAACTGTTTGGACTATAATACACCAAATCAATCTCTCTTCTATGATAATTCAGTCATGGAAGAAAAACTCTTTTTTTCTTTTCCATAACACATTATCTCGTGTTGCTCTCAAATTTTTACATTATCTTTATCTATCACCTCTGATTTATACATATATAAGCCTCAACAATTTTTAGGAGTATAGGGTTTCTTTGTAGTCAGCACCTTATAGGTTATATCTATCATACTGGAAGCCACTGCAACCTTTGCGATTCCAGCATTCTTCTTCTGCTTCTTCTTCATCCGATAATACCTGCCTAGTTTCGTATCGGTTTTTCCAGCTGTGTTAGCAGCTTGTACCAGTGCCCATCGTAGTAGTTTCCTACTGGAAGTTTTAGGTATATGACCTTTGGAGGTTTTACCTCCTGATTCATGGAATGTTGGAACAACTGCTGTCTTTGTTTAGATAAAATTTATCTACCATTAACTGTTACCCTGGCAATTAAGGGGTCTAGTTTGGAAGTAAAAATGATTTTTTAGGATAATCCTACTTTTTCATACTTTTCTTCCTCCCTCAGCTAGACCCTTTCAATTTATCTTTTTTATTTTTGTTGAATTGAAATAATTGTAACAGTTTGTTTCAGTTACATTTATATCAAAATATAATATTACAAATTTATAATTTTGAGGGAAGACTGAAATAAATATGAAGAAAAAAATTGTATGCATTTTATTTTGCATAATTCTTATTTTGAATATACTACCCATTGTAGATTCTGAACAAGTCACCAATAATGAAAAGATCTTAGGTAAAAATCTAGATACTTATCTTCTTAATACAAAATGGGGTCAACATTATGGCTATAAATCAAAGTGTCCCGTAAATAAATCTGATAACAATTCTCACTGTCGTTTAGGCTGCTGGTCGGTTGCAATTGGCCAAATTGTTAATTATCATCAACTACAATCATATGGTTTTGTTCATTATGAATGCAGTTATTTTAACATATGGCCTAAGGTTATCGATAATAACTTGGATGATCATTTCTATGTTTGGACAAACATGCCTTTTAATCTTTCAGGTGCTTCCTCAGCTGAAAGAGATAATGTCTCACAACTTTTATTTGATGTTGCAACTGTGATTCAAAAGGACTTTGGAACAGGTAGCTATGTAACACTAGGTGATACTTTTGATGTAGAAGCTATGATGGATGAACTAAGATATCATATTGATTATATATCAATTGACACGGAATGGGATGAAGATTTAATTGAACCTGAAATTGTAAATGAAATCAATAACAATCTCCCAATCATGTTTTATATTCGTAATATCTCTGTTGCTCTTGGCGAAAAATCTTATCATGCTGTCGCCCTTGATGGCTACCGGAGAAATCCTGTTGGTGGTGCTTTTCAAGTGCATTTGAATTATGGATGGGATCCACATAATCCAGATCTAATAAATGATTCCTGGTATAATTATAATGATTCTTTTCCAGAGTATAATGATGTCACCTTCAGAATGGGAATGCTGATAAGATTAGCCCCAAATATACCAACAATTACTGGGCAGACTTCTGGCAGACCTGGTGTAAGTTACGATTTTGAAGCTGTTACCACATCACATAATAATTTAGAGCTCTATTATAAATGGGATTGGGGTGATGGCACTGAAACTGATTGGATGGGTCTTTACAGATCTGGTGAAATTTGTGAAGCATCACATTCTTGGAAGGAAAAGGGAACCTACAAAATTAGAGTTAAGGCAAAGGATGTCAATGATGCTGAGAGCGATTGGGGACAATTAGAAGTTACAATGCCTAGAGACAAATCTTTCAATTACGACTTCAAGATGCTTAATTGGCTGTTTGAACAATTCCCAAATGCATTCCCCCTGCTCCGATACTTACTTGGGTTTCAGTAGTCCAAATCTTCTTTCTTTTTTTTTATTATTAAAATATGATTAGAATTCATATATGTATCGGCTTTTGTTATATTTGACCGATACCGATATATAATAGTTGATACATATCGGTATACTATGAAATATGCCGATACCGATATTAATATTGATAAATTATTACTAAAAAGAGTGGAAGAAAAGAAAAAACGATTAGACGGTCTCAGGCCACTTCCTAAAGATACGGTAAAGAAATTGCTTGAAGATATTAGAATTAGGCATACATATCACTCAGATGCAATCGAAGGAAACACATTAACCTTGCAAGAAACAAAACTTGTACTTGAAGAAGGAGTAACAATTGGTGGCAAGCCTCTAAAAGATCATATTGAAGTAAAAAACGATGCTGAGGCTTTTGATTTAATGATTGAATTTGCTAATGCAAAAAAAGAGATATCGCAAGAAATTATTCAACAGATACATGAAAAAGTAACAAAAGGAATACTTGAAAGTTCAGGTATATATAGAACTGAAAATGTGAGAATTACAGGATCAAAAACCACTCCACCAAGTTTTTCAAAGATTATAAGGTTGATGCAAGATTATATTTCAAATATAAGAAAATTAAAACTTCATCCTATAAAAAATGCTGCGTTTATTCATTATGAACTTGTTTTTATTCATCCATTTCTTGATGGTAACGGAAGAGTTGCACGACTTATTACAAATCTATACCTTATTTCACAAGGATATCCACCTATTGTCTTGAAAAAGGAAGACAGGGGTAAATATTATCGGGGTTTACAGAGAGCTGACAATGGTGATTTATCACCATTAGCTAGTTTTATCTCACAAGCAGTTAATGAAGCACTGATTACCTATCTATCAAATTTTATTGAGGATGATTACCTTATCACTCTAAAAGATATTGCCAAGTTTGCGCCTTATTCTCAAGAGTACCTTAGTCTTCGTGCTAGGCAAGGCAAACTTGATGCAGTAAAACAGGGTAATGTCTGGTATTCATCAAAACGTGCTCTTAGTGAGTATATGAAAAGTTTGAGATAATCAAAACCTAACAGATTCTCTGTATTTTTGTTATAAATAAATAAGTTAACTATAAGGATTAAGGTAATTATGAATCCTTCTTCCTTTTTTCATTTTGACATTTTAACAAGATAGGTTTTTATAACATTGAAACAAGAATCAAATTGTAATATAATGAGAAAAATGAGGTGAGAATGAAATGAACAAAAAATATGAAGAAATGTATAAACATATAGATATGATTACTAAAAATAATAGTAAAAAATATTCGCATCAGGATTATAAACGTGCAACTTTTAAATTAAAAAAAATATTAAGCAAAAACTAAGAAATATTAAATTTAGGGTGAAAATAATTGAATAATAAAATCTCAACTGAAGAAAAAAACGATGCAGTCAAAAGGATGAATAAAATACTTCACGAGTTTGAAGATACATTAAAGAGAGCAGAAGATATCTATAAAGAGGCTGTTGAAAAGGGAGATTTGGATTTACAAAAAAAATTATTGAAAAATATAAACAAAATCAAAAGAGAGGAAGAAAGTATTCAGAATCTTATTTTTGGTATTTGTGAAATATCTAAATAATAAATACTATTTTCTCTCATTTTTTATTTATTGAAATTAAGACCTGCTAATTATAAAAAAGTAGATCTGGAGTAAGGGATTTTATCGATAGACAATTATTCCAAGTGGAATTATTAATTCCGATATAATCCTGTTTTAATTAATGTATTAATTTGGTTCCAGACCCCCAACATATCATGTATTTGTAGTATAAGTAACTTGGCATAGCTTTTGAAATGTAATCAGTACTCTAAATTCTATAATTTTTTACTGTTGTTGCGATTAACTATTGTTAAGGAAATATTTAAATTTGAATATTATATTAGAATATTCTAAAATTCTTAGTTTTTAGGGAGGAAAAAAATGAAAGCGAAAATAATATGTATTTTATTAATGGGGCTGTTGATTACCGCTTCTGTTTTACCAGCAGCAGGAACATATAACGAGTTTTCAAATGAACTTAGTGGTTCAATAACAAATAACGGAAGTAATTTTCTAGCATCTTCTAGTAATGGAAAAATCCTTGATCAGGAGTTGAATGAAGATGGCCAGGGATATACAGTGATGCAAGTTTGGGGCTCATACTACGAAATGGGGTATGCACATGCTGAACTTCTTGGAGATTATATAGTTCAGGGAGTTAATGAAATAAAAGATTTTCTTGGTGGAAATTATAATACCATTAAATTGAGTATTTCTGATTCTATATGGATGCCTTTAAACATTGAAGATGAACTGGATGGAATGGTAGATTCATTAGCAATTACACATCCATCAGAAGATATCGATAAAGATGATATTAAGGTGTATAACACATTTGGGGATTGGGCCTATGGCTTTGCTTGTCGTAGTCATTCTTGTTGGGGTAGATATGTTGCCGAACCTATCAAGACATTATCCACACGTAGGCTTGACTTCCAGACCTTTATACCAATAGCAAATCACCATTTATTATGTATATATATACCAAACGATGGCTCAATAAAATGGGTAAATCTTGCTATTCCTGGATACGTAGTCGTAGCAACTGGTGTTAACGAATATGGTACCATAGCCTCTAGTCATGACTGGATACCTATGAGTAACCCGGATTTATCATCTGGTCGTATGTCTAGACTTGTAGCTATTCGTTTTGCTCTGGTTTATCCAGTTAATCCTGATATTTCAACTCATTTAGATACTGTTTATTCAAAATTGCAGGATTATGAAATAATGACTAGGACTTTTTTAAACTATTATGTACCTGATGGTCATGGTGGCGTTTTAACATGTGATCCATACCAAGGTGGACCAGATTTTTTTCATCAACGATTACCAATGGGGAATTGGCACTATGGGGAAGCAATGATAACTACAAATCAATGGACAGATGGAACATATACACCACCAGATGAAGACTTTGGTGCAGATGCATACTATAATGATGAATCACCGAAGACTCTTGAAAGTCACTGGGATTTACTAAATAAAGATGGTGGACATTTGAATTTACATTTACTAAGTGTGGCATATCGTGCTAGGGGCGATATGACTATTTGGGCAGAAGGACGAATGGATGGCGTTGGCCGAACACCTAGAGTAGAATATGAATGGGGTGACCTGTTTAAATCAACTCAAATGTCAATAACGATACCAAATGAGAAAAATGACAATTACCCAATGCTTCTAAGATTGTTTGAACAGTTTCCAAATATATTCCCAATACTACGACAACTACTTGGATTTCAATAATCCATACATATTCCTTCTCTTTTTTTTTATTTTAAAATATAAAGGTAAGAGGATCCTGTATTTATTCCTCTATTAACTCTCCTGTAATTGTATAAAATACATCTTCACTTATGACATAAATTTCCATTCTATGAAAGTCCCCATTCCAGAATTGCATTACCTCTTCATGGTCCTCTACATATTCTGCATACTGTCTAATACTCTCATGGCTTTCCTTACTAAAAGATACATATGGAGGGTCTACTCCTCCCAGCGCGGTCAGTTTACCATCTATTGTAACAGAACCAACAAGTGTAATACCAGCACCTGATGTAATCGTTAAGGATTTTCCGGTGTTAAGAGTAGTATCTCCTCCAACTGTAACATCTAGATCATTACCAACATCTACTCTCATATCATTTCCTACCGATGTCTCCGAGTTTATACCTATTGTTGTAGAAGTAGATCCCTCTGTTTCGATATTCACATTTGGAGGATTTTTACTGCCTTCTCCAAAATTCCTTAAATAGGCCCCAGTGGTATTGATTGTAACAGTTCCATCTTCATCAACATATACAACATTTTGAGGATCTCCATCTGGTGCATCAAGTGAATGACCATCGGGTGTACTGAGATATTGCCAAAATCCTCTTCCAGCACCATCTGATGTTAAAACATAACCATTATTTGCCCCCGTTGGCATGTTAAATCCTGTCATCTTAACAGAACCTATAACATCTAGTTTTTCTGTGGGATTGGTCGTTCCGATTCCAACATTTCCTGTGGAAATAGAATACATATTTGGTGAATTTGACCAATAGTTCCAATCATTGTTAAATATCTTATAAAAAAACCCAGGAAGTGCTAAAGGTTGAAGAAATTTTGTTTGAGCAATATCAGTTACTTGCTCTTCTTCTACAACCTTTTTTTCCGGTAGTGTTTGTCCTATTGCACTTGTAAATCCTATAGCTATGAATAAAACACAAATACTAATGGTTAACATCAGCCTTATTTTCTCATTTAATTTGCTTTTCATAATTCTTTTCCCCCAATTATAACATAATAATTATGTTGAGATTGATATATAAATACTACTTTTTAAAAATTAATTATAGATTTTAAGACTTGCAAAGAAACTAGTAGTCAAAATCTCCTTTATTTTTTTACTATAAAACTTTGATTATTTAAATAGAATATATTATCTAAATTTTATCATTATTTTACAATTATTTTAATCAACAATTGGAAACAATACATTTAAATTGTAATATTATATTATAACTTTGTAAAAACCATAATTTCGGGGGAGTAAAAAATATGAAAAAGAAATTTTTAGGTATTTTTGTTTGTACGCTGTTGATAGCTACTGTTATACCCATGTCGACAAGTCTTGCCGAAAAAAGTGAATATACCGGAGTTCCATTAGATAGAGCATGGAGTTGGGTAGAATCGTATCCAAACTATGCACCAAGTGGTATGCCTGATTTTGACCAAAGACAAGGCCAATGGAAAGGTATAATAGATGGAGGAAATGGAATTGCAGATTCAACTGCAAGTGGTGATGATGTACAGGTTACGCTTGTAGGTAGTCTTGTAGACCCTGATGCACCCGCTGTCGTAGCACCTGGTCTAGACTGTGCTCTTGACTCAAATCCTTCAGGTGATGATATTGAAGTATGGATGTTTTCCAGCGCGGTATCAACTATGAATTGCTTCTGGTGGTTTGACTCAAGATACGGTGATCCAGATGGCTTTCCGGGCGATGGGGAAGACACATACCCACTTGTAAAGGATTATGGAGCAGGAGATGATCATGCAGCAGGTAATGCACCTCTCTCTATTGAAAAAATGGCAAATGCGTTAAATATCACAAGTACTCTTTTTTTAGATAATGATGTATGGATAGATACAATTGATGAATGGTTTGTGAATGTAAGTCTTCAGGATAAACATGATGTAAATTTTTACACAGTTCCAACCTTTGATTTCATTGCAGGCGAGATTGAAAATGGCAAAGCTGTTATTTTAGTGATTAATCTTATTGATGATAGTTCTGGAGATTGTGTGATTGCAGGAAGTCATGCTGTCACCTGTGCAGGTGTAAATTTGGATGAAACAAAGATAGCGATTTGTGACCCCTACTGGGATATAAATAATCCTAGCGATGATGATCATAATGATACACAATACGTTTCAATTGACAGATACAATGTAGCAATTGGTTCACCATGTTCAAATTACCCTGAGATAGAATGGTGGTTGCCCGCATACTGGCCTGATTATAACTATTCTGTTGTTTATTCTGCAATGGTAATCGAATATATTAATAATCCACCAGATACACCAACAATTGATGGTCCCACCAGTGGTAATGCAGGAACTGCATACACATACACATTTAATTCAGCAGATCTTGATGGTGACGATGTATATTACTACATACTGTGGGACGATGGCTATGTTGAAAATTGGGATGGCCCTCATGCTTCTGGAGCAGATTTTGAAATTGATCATACATATGCAAAGGAAGGGACATTTACAATTGAAGCAAAAGCTAGAGACACCTTGGGTGATGAAAGTGGTGTGGAAACCTTAGAGGTAACAATGCCAAGGAACAAAGCATTCAATTTCAACTTTAACCTGCTAGATTGGCTGTTTGAACAATTCCCAAATGCATTCCCAATACTACAACAACTATTAGGGGTTCAGTAGTCAAAATCTAACTCTTTTTTTTCTTTTTTTTTAATCAAAAGGCTATTAGTAGATTGTATTTTTATATCTGGCACCTAAAATGATATACAATAGAATTTTGTTATCTCCTTGAATGGACGCCCTGATTAAAGCTCGTGATTTGTCTAAAACAATCGAAGGAAAACTTCTCTTTGAAAATGCATCATTTGATGTTTACCCTAACAGCTGTATTGGACTTCTTGGCCCAAATGGCTGTGGGAAAACGACACTATTTAAGATTCTCTTAGGATGGGAGCAAGCAAGCTATGGTGAAGTCTGGCGAAAAGACAACCTGCAGATGAGATATTTGGATCAAATGCCCATAAGCTCGCTTGATGAAACAGTATATGATTTCTTTATTCGTACAGCACAGACAGATGCAATTCAGCAAAAAATCAGAGAATATGAAACGCAATTAGAGGACCCTGAGATTTACAATTCACCACGCTTTACAGATATTCTTGAAAGTATTAGGAAACTTAAGGTCTCCGCGAGCCGTACTGCTAGTTCCTTTCGTTGGGAAGCTGCACGCAGTATTTTAAAAGACATTGGACTGCCGGATCTATCACCTACTACAAAAACTAGTGATCTTTCTGGTGGTGAGTGGCAGAAAATCGCTCTTTCAAGCGTACTTGCACAACCTAAGGATTGCAATCTTTTACTTCTCGATGAACCCACGAATCATCTTGATATTGAAACAATCGAATGGTTAGAGCGGCAAATCGCTAATTTTCCACAGGCAGTCATGATTGTTTCTCATGATAGGTATCTTTTGGATGATCTTGTTGATAGGGTATTTGAGCTGGAGGGCCCTCATCTTGAAATGTATAATGCGACATATGAAGAGTATAAGCAGCAAAAACATCTCAGAACGCATATTAAAATTCGGGCATATGAAAAATCCAAGGCCGAGATGCAACGACAAAAAAAGGTGATTGAAACATTGTCACGACGCAATAGATATGACCTGCAGATAGCAAGTAAAATGAAACGGCTGGCAAAAGTGAAGCGTGCTGAAAATCCTGTTTTGAAATCCTATTTGCTAAATTTCCATTTTAAATCTGTTTTCAAATCCGGTAAAAACGTTGCCGAGGGACATAGTCTTGTGAAGCGATTTGGAAGTAAAATAATTCTTGAAAATGCAAGTTTTGAAATTATTGCTGGGCAAAAGATAGGGCTCATTGGACCGAATGGTTGCGGTAAAACCACGTTTTTGAAGATGCTTACAGGTAAAGAGCATCTTGATGATGGGATGCTTCATGTCAGTTCTGGGGTGAAATCAGGATATTTTGATCAGGGGCATCTCTCACTAATTCCTGAAAACAACCTAATAGATGAGCTCCGTAGAGACAATAGTAAATTATCGGAAAATGATGCAAAGGCTTTACTGGGACAGTTCAATTTTAAAGCAAGTGTGGTTTTTAATCAAGTGCAGCAGCTCTCTGGTGGAGAACGCGCACGGTTGGCTATTCTTCGACTGATTTTGCAGCCTTATAATTTTTTACTTCTTGATGAACCTACAAATCATATGGATATGGATTCGAAAAAGGCAATTGAAGGTGCTTTAAACTCCTATACAGGTACCGTGATTGCGGTTTCGCATGATAGGAGGTTTCTTGATATGGTTGCTGACACAATTTTTTTAATGGACGGCGGCTCTATTAATATGTATTGCGGGAATTATTCGAGCTTTCGGCTGCAACGGCAAAATGAGTTGACTAATCATTCAGATAAGCATCTTGCTTATCTTTCTAGAACGGGTATGAAAAAATATATGGTTCACAAGGCGTTTACGGTTTGGACTTCGCGGAAGAAACATATTGTTGGGGAAGAAGTTTTTATCGGTGAGCATAACGAAAAACTCTATGAATGGGCAATCAAGAACAAGTTCTTGCGATCGGCAGATTATCCCAAGAAGAAATGATTTTTATGGTTGTTTAATTAGAGCGTAAACGTAGGGTTGGATAAGGAGAGCAATGTCTAGTTTTTCTAATCATAAGGGTAGGGTTAATATTGTTGTAATGAAATCATTACTGTAAATTTTGTTTTTTATCACAATGTTTATAATTAACTATTGTTAAGGAAATATTTAAATTGTAATATTTTATTATAATATTACAAATTTATAGATTTGTGGGAGGAAAAAGCATGAAAAATAAATTATTTAGAAAAGGACTTGTTCTTGGGATAATAATCCTTTTTGTTGGAGCTAGTAGTTTGCCTAGTATCGGTGCTGAAAATATATCAAATTATGAATTAATGATTTCTGATGAAATCATGGTTCAACCTCTTTTTGAAGGTGAATCGTATTTCATCATGTTGAGTAACTATTCTGATGCAGGAACAGACAATAGTTGGGCTGTTCAGATGAAATTTGACAGTGTAGAGCAGATAGTTGAGAGTGAATTTGATGACGAAACCTTACCACTTATTGTGGATCAATGGGTTGAGATAAAGGTTAATATTGATCTTGACACTGATTGGATGGAAATCTATTATGACGGTGATCTCCTGCATGAAAAGAATTGGACAGCTGGTCCTAGTAACCAAGATGATGGTATACTCAATATTGCTGCTGTTGATCTATTCGCTAACTCTGCATCTACTGTTTTCTACGATGACCTAAGCCTTGAGGAGGCCGGAGTTGGTGTTGTCTGGTCTGAAGACTTTGATTCTTACGAGGATGGAAGTTCTATGCATGGACAAGGTGGTTGGAAAGGATGGGGAAATGATGAGAATTTTACTGCAAATGTGACATCAGTTAAAAGTCGTAGTTCTCCACATTCGGTAGATGTTGCGAATGATTCTGATCTGGTGCATGAATACTCAGGTTATACCTCTGGTGAGTTTGTGTATGTCGCATGGATTTACATTCCTGAAAACATTGCACCATATGAACCAAGCAGTCCAGATCCAAGTGATGGAGCAACAGATGTTTCTATCTATACCAATCTGAGCTGGACCGGAGGAGACCCAAATGATGATAATGTGACTTATAATGTGTTCTTTGAAGCGGGTGACTCTACACCTGACGTACTTGTTTCTGAGAATCAAACTGAAACTTCTTATGACCCTGGGAATATTGAGTTTGGTACCACCTATTATTGGCAGATTGTAGCATATGATGAACCTGGGCTTTCAACAACAGGACCAATATGGAGCTTTTCAACTAGAACAAATGATGCACCCTATACACCAAGTGATCCAAGTCCTGCAGATAGCGAAACTGAAGTAGAAATTATTGCAGAACTAGGTTGGACAGGCGGTGACCCGGATGGTGACGAGGTAACTTATGATGTATACTTTGGCACAAGTAGTCCTCCACCACTGGTTGCTGAAGATATAGCTCAGGAATCTTATGATCCAGGAATACTTGAATTTGATACCACATTTTATTGGCAGATTGTTGCCTGGGACGTTTTTGATTATTCATCAGCAGGGCCTATATGGAGTTTCACAACTGAAGAAAACGCACCTCCATTTACACCAACTGCTCCTGATCCACCAGATGGAGCAACTGATGTATCCATTGAAAAGATACTTACTTGGACCGGTGGAGACCCAAACACTGGTGATACAGTATTGTATGATGTATACTTTGGTAAGAGCAGTCCTCCACCACTAGTTGATGAAGATTTAACTCAAACTGCTTATGATCCTGGTACAATGGAGTTGGGTACAACCTACTTCTGGCAGATAGTCGCTGAAGATAGTCAGAGCGAATCTACTACAGGCCCGATTTGGAGTTTCACAACTGAAGAAGAACCGAATGAGCCACCAACAGCACCTGATATTGATGGTCCTAACTCTGGTAAAGCAGGTGTAGAATTATGCTGGGAGTTTCATTCAGATGATCCCAATGATAACCAGGTCAAGTACATTATCGAGTGGGGAGATGGTGCCTC
The DNA here is from genome assembly GCA_030672305.1 of Thermoplasmatales archaeon. Lineage (GTDB taxonomy): Archaea > Thermoplasmatota > E2 > DHVEG-1 > DHVEG-1 > SG8-52-3. The sequence continues at coordinate 33,737 of DAOVGR010000024.1, forward strand.
CGAGGAAACAGATTATTATCCAGCCTGCACACCCGTAGAGGTATGCCATACCTATGAAGAAGATGGAACTTATACTATTACTGCCACTGCTAAGGACGAAAAAGGACTAGTAAGTGGTGAGAGCACATTTGAAGTGACAATTCCAAGAGGCAGAACTGTATTTCACCCATTACTTCTAAGATTCTTTGAACGATTCCCAAATATATTCCCATTGCTGCGATACTTGCTAGGTCTATAGTATTCCAAATCTTTTTTCTTTTTTTTTATTTGATTATGTCTTGATTTCAAATAAAACCTAACAGGTTTTGTTTAATTTTGTTATAAATTAATACGTTATCTATTAATTTGCTGAATCTAATCTATTTGTTAATAGTAAATTAGATTATATGAAGAATCATGCTAACGACAATAAATTGTGGGAATATAATACACAAGCAAAGCTTTTTATATCCTATATAAGATAGATTATAAGGGGAAAAATGGGAAATATTAATGCCGAATATGAATGGGTTAACAACCAAAATTTAAAAAAGTTTAGAGGTAAATGGATTGCTGTATACAACAAAAAAATATTGAGCAGTGGAGAATACGCAGATGACGTTGTTAGGGATGCAAAGAAGAAAATAAAAGAACCTGTCTTTTTGGTAAAGGTCCCATTAGAGGGATACATATCTGTTTGAAGTAGATTAAAATGGCTTATAAGTATAACTTATCCTATAACTATACTCGCTATATTGTTAAAGGAATAGAGATTTTACGTCCGATTATACCTGTTGAGTTAAAATACAATAATAATGAACCCATAATCTATACAATGCTTCTTGATTCAGGTGCTGATATTTCTCTACTTTCTAAAGATGTTGGAGAAAGTTTGGGAATTGATACAGATAGGAAGCCTGATGATGATGTATATGGTGTTACTGGGCATACTCCAGTTATTGAAGAGAAGATAAAAATTAGATTTGGAATGGGCAATAGGTATGAATTTGAATCTGAGATTCCTATGCAAATAACTAAAAAAAGGGGACGTCCTGCTGTTCCAGCTTTAGGTCGTGAACCAATATTTAGGGAATTTGATGTTCATTTTAGAATGGGCCTGGCTGGTGATAAAAAGAAATTTGTGTTGAGCAAATTGTAATATTTTAATCATTTATATTAAGCTCTTTTAATTGAATAATACTAACAGGTACTAATTATTTTTGTTACAAATCATCACGTTATCTATTAATTTTCAAACTCCAATTATTCCTTATGAGACTAAAGGATATCCCTTAGTACAATAGACCAGGTGTATATCTTAGAAGAAGAGAACAAAGGTACTTTCTTATACTAAGCTGTTGGTTAAATAAGGACTGCATTAAAAAATACAAAAATGATATATCCATGTAAAAATGGTTGATTAATTAATGAAAAGGAAATATTTAAATCAATATATTTCTAATACTAAGAGAGCTACCTTATTTATAGACTCTAATTAAAAAATCTATTTTTTCTTTTTACCTTTAATAAGTGATCTATAAAATAGTTGAAGATTAGAATCTGTTTTATCCCAATTCATTGGACGTCGGGCCTGCAGGTCGCCATGTGCTGAAAAACTCCATATTGAATTTTTCTGTGTCATACCTAGCTCTGTACCATAATAAATGATATGAGGTTGATGGATTGAAAATTGGATTTCTGCTGCTTGTTTTAGTTTTTTTATATTATTTTTACATTCAAATAAGAAACGGTTCATATCATGGTTGTCTAAAAAGGTTGGTAGATAGTAATTTTCTGGATATTTTCCATAATGACGTTTTAATTGATAATAAAAATCTTTTTTTGTCAAGTTATCTTTTGCTATATAACTGTTGATTAATTCTTGAAATTTGAAATCTAACACCCCATCTAGTTCTCCAACATATTCCATTAGCAGTTTGTCTGAAGAATCGCCAAAAAGCCATTTTAAAAATTTATTTTTAATATTGATTGTTTTAAGTTCATTAAATCTAATGCTTTTCATCCAGGCTTCTCCTATTAAAACAACATTTGGGAAAATCTTTTTTATTTCTGTTGTGAATTCTTGCCAAAAATTATGTGATGGGCCAATACAATGATCAAGTCTGTAACCATCAAACCCTAAGGAGAGCCAATGCTTGGCTGCATTTATTATATAGGCCCTTGCATTCGGATAATCAAGATTGATCTTAGGAAGTTGTTTGATACTTAGAAAACAGCGATACTTTTCTGGCCATTTATCAAAATAAAACCAGCTTCTATATTCGCTGCTTTTATTCTTTTGCGCATCCTGAAAATAGGGATGCATGTTTGAACAGTGATTGGGAATAAAATCTGTGATAATATACATATTTTTTTTGTGAACTGCTTCAATTAAATCTTTTATATCTTTGGTAGTTCCGAAATGTGGCTCGACTTGAAAAAAATCTGTGATATGATAACCATGATACTCACTTGTTTTGTAGAATGGTGAAATCCAAATTGTATTTACTCCTAGTTTTTCTAAATACGGAAGTTTCTCAATTATTCCTTTAATATTTCCACCTAAAAATTCTGGTTTCTCCCAATTTTCTGAGGAATTGAACCCTGCAAAACGATCGATTAAAATTTGATATATAACAGTATTATTGAACCAATCAGCATTTTTCATATTTTAGGATATAAATGATTAGGTTTTATACTGAATGGTATAGTTATGAAATTTAAATATAGGAGTAATGTAGATTTTGACATTTCGAATCAAAAAGCTTATTAGCTTATTAGCTAATAACATAAAATGTTATGAAATTATTTAACAAATATGAAAAACAAATAATCGAGCTACTTCTACAAAAAGATATAACATTATCTGAAATAGCTGCAGAAATCAAAATAAGCAAACCAACAACCTCAATGTATTTAAAAAGACTAGAAGAAAACGGAATAATAAAAGGTAACTATGAAAAGAACCATATTGGAAGAAGAATTAGATATAGTTTACAACCATTTCAAATAATTTTCTCAATTAATCCAGAAGCAAAAACTACAATTAATTTTTCTGCGGATTCATTTCTAGATAAAGATTTTGTACTTCTTGGCAATATATCACAAAAAGAGTTCAGATCAGATGTAAAAGAATATCTCAGAAAAATAATTGATTTTTCCTTAGAAGATTATTTAATTATTTTATATGGATCAGTTGCTAAAGGGTCAGCTCATCGTAAATCAGATATTGACCTATTAATTTTGAAAGATAAGTGGTCAAAAGAAGAACAAAACAAAATCCTTGATTTAATTGCTTTTGCTTCAAGTAAATGTGATCATCAAGCAAAACCAATATTAAAAAGTATCAAAGAATTTGAAAAAATGGATAAATCGTTACAGAAAGAAATTATAGAACATGGAATTATCCTTTATGAAAAAGGCACACAATGGGGAAGGATAAAACATCTGCTAAAAAGATACAAGATTATTACGATTTAAGTTTGAATTATTTAGAATCAGCAAAAATCAGTCTTAAAAAGCAACTTTTTGAACCCGCAATGTTTAGTGCAATCCATGCTTTGGAGTTAAGTCTTAAGGCAGCTTTATTGACAAAGACAGATGAAGCATGGAAGACACATAATATTGGTGGGCAGTTTGGTAAATATTTCATGGATGATATTGGAGATAAAACCTGTCGTAGAATTAATGTAATAATTTCTAGATATAACCTTCCACGTTATCCCAGTCAAAAGGAATTAGACTCTGAAGAGGTTGAAGGCGATATTTGTTTTATTGAGGATTTTATTAAGAATCAAATTGTTGCTTTGGTAAAATAGTATATTTTATTATTATTTACAAATTGTGTAATTAAATACTATTAAGGAAATATTTAAATTAGAATATTATATTACAATTCTATATTTTTTAAGGGAGGAATAAAAAAAGTATGACGAAAAATATTATTTTAAAAGAAGCATTTATCTTAATCTTTGTATCACTTATTACAATATCATCAATTGCTGTTACAGGAAATATAAATGATTTACAAGAAAAATATGAGAAGAATTTCACTTATAGTAATGTTGGTAGCAGAGGTGACATCGTTTGGGATAATGATATGGTATATGAAGCTCCAGTGTCTGCAATGTGGGATGAAGTACATAATTACGATTTCACTGTAGCAGATGATTTCATATTTACTGAAAATACAGTATTAAATGGTGTAAACTGGGTTGGTGGTTATGAAGGACAAGATTATCAACAAGGAAATTTTGACTGGGCAATAGTCATTTATGATGATGATGGTAGTGGAAATGCACCTGGTATAATTACAAACGTTTTAGCCTTTACACCTTCACAATACAACAAAGTCTTTCTTGAAGACGATGGATCTAGTATTTTTTATAAATATTCTGTAGAATTACCAGAGCCTATCCACTTTCAGGCTAATACAAAATACTGGATTGCAATCTTTGGAGTTGGCACATGGAATCCAATGTCTACAGTAGGGGTACATTTATCAATATTATTACATAGTTGTGTTTATGGTAGTAATTATATGGGTCGTCCATATTGGACAGATTCCAATTTTGATGTGTGTTTCCAGTTGATTGAAGCCAAAGCAGATTTAGATTGTGAAGGAAGTTTGATCTGGGCAAAGATAAAACCTGGTACTGTTGAAAAAGGTGAGTTTTATTTGGAGAATATTGGCGAAGCTGAATCATTATTAGACTGGGAAGTCTCAGAGGTACCAGAGTGGGGAACATGGATATTTGAACCTGAGGATGGAGAGGATTTGACTCCTGAAGATGGGATTATAACAGTTAATGTAACAGTTATTGCACCGGATGAAAAAAATATGGATTATAGTGGACATATCACAATAATTAACACTAATGATAATAGTGATTTAGAAATAATTGACGTATTATTATCAACACCTAGAAAAAGGACTAGTAATAACATGCTGTTCGAACATTTGATAGAACGCTTCCCAAATACATTTCTACTGCTGCGATATTTATTTGCACTTCAGTAATCTAAATCTCCTTTCTTTTTTTTATTATTTAATAACCATTAGAATTATAGAGCAATACCAAATGTTTCTTCAAATACTTTTTTTTAAAAATTCGATGACATAATTAAAGACTTTTGTTGCTGATGGTAATTCTGGTAATTGATGTCTTAATGATGCTTTCCAAGCATTTTCATAATTTTGTTTTCTAGAAATTAACTCTTTAATATTTGGTTCTACTTTTTTGTAATTGCATTTCTTTTGAAATAATAGTATATCAAATGTGATTTTTTTATTTAGATACCAAACATCATAAAGGTCTCGTGGTCTTGTTCGTTCAAAAAGTGATCTTGTTTTTTCAGTAAAAATTTCTTCTAATGTATAAACATTTATTTGCTCATTAATTTTGTCTGAGTATTTGTGAAGAATATCTCTCTTTTGAACTGGATCAAATATGATTTCGTTTTCTTTCTTTGTAATGTCCATTTTGATCTTATGTGGGTCTCCTGATGACCTTAAAATACGAAAATAGATAATAAATACATAGCCATTTTTTACTTCTTCAGATTTTAAATCGTCTAAAAACGATATCCCACTTGAATTTCTTGTTTTCTTTATTGTTTTTTGTATTTTGCTTTTTAAATCGCTTAAATTACAATTTTCAAGGAGTGTAAAATCTAGATCATCAGAAAAACGATAGTTATCAATGTATGCTTTTCTTATACAACTTCCACCTTTAAAGGCCATTTTTGGTAGATGCGATAGTAACCAGCTTTGAGCGTAATCTCTTTCAATTGAACTTATTGGTACTTTAAATGTTCGCGCTTTTTGTTTAAGTTCAAAATCAGGTATCATTCAAGATCACCTATTTCTTCATTGATAATAAGGTGCCATTTAGAATCAAGTTTTTTTGTTTTGGGAAGTACTGGATCAAGTTTCAAATAATTCCTTGTCTTTATTTCTGGAAGATTAATTGGAATCTGTAGAGATTCACAGATATATCCAAGTCTTCGTATAACACCTGAATTTTGAATTTTTTTTGCATACTCTATTAGTATGTCTTTGTCATAATCCTCAGTTTTTAATCCTTTTGCTACCTCGATTATGCCCCCTGCATATTGTGGTTTATCCAGACAATCAATTATTGTTTTCTCTTTATTTGTTAGACTAATTTGTATTTCTTCGAACCATACTTTTTCTATGCCAAAAATCTTTTCCTCTTTTATTCTAATAATCTTATATGGTACACCAAAAATTGTAACTTCTTGGTTTTTCTTTCGAGATGTTGTCTGAATAAAAACTGTACGTGGTATTTGTTCAGTAAATCCATAATAATTCAACGTTGACCAATATGAAATAATGCAGGGATCAACAAGATACGCCCCCAGAATAAATTCATGTAAGGTATATTTTCCCTTTTCTGCTCCAAGTGGTATTACTATATATTTCCCTTTTTCTATTCTTTCGATCCATCCATTTTTTTCCAATCGTGATAGAATAACTTTTAAAACTCCTTTACCAGTATGACTAAGTTGTTCTGCATCTTTGATAGTAAATGCTTTCTTTTTAGACAATTCATCCAACAAATTAATTCTCATTAACATGCACCATAGTTAACAATATTGTTTACTTTGGTGTATATAATTGAGAATATTTAAGTCTTATGTAATTTTCTAGAAAAGAATTATCAATTGATAAAATCATACTAAAGTAATCAATGGAATTGGTAGGTTAAGGGGATTTTACAAAAGAGACAATGTATTTAATACGTCTATTTTATTTGTCCATAGCTATCAACTGTAGAAAACCTAACAGGTTTTCTGTGATTTTGTTATAAATCATTACATTATCTATTAATTCTTATCTTTATCTTATATTTCTATTACATATTTTTACATAATGTATTTTTACATAATTATTTAGATATTTTTGAAAATAATCAAAATAAAAATTCTTTAGCACGTTTTTGTTCCTGAAATAGTAAAAGAATGCTGTTTTAGTTTGATCCACTTTTCTTCATCAATACCTATCAAGTTTCCACATTTACATAAAATTTTTTTACCATCATGAATACTAAAATCTTCAATTATTCTATCCTTCCAACAATGCCATAGTTTTCCTTTACCAATTTTAACATATCTAAAGATTTTTTGTTTACACCTTGCACATTTAATCGTGAGCATTTAAAATCAATACATATCAATAATCTTTTTATTTAATCTTTTTAATGCAGATACTGAGTTATAGTTTGGGAATTATATCTGAAAATGCAGTTTAATTTTCAACTAGGATTTTAAAATCGTTTAATTTTGACAGGCTTGCAAATCTTTTACCTATATTACGGCAATTGTTTGGTCTTTTATAGACAAAATCAATCTCTCTCTTTTTTTTCTTGAAATTGAAGAACATAATATTAAATATTTATCATGTAATTAGAACTTAAATGTTAATTTGAAGTATTTTCTCATTAAGTTTATTTTGAGAAATAAAGAGTTACGTAACGAACAATATCTAATATCGCATTATTTAGTTTATCATAAATATTATAAAATGTTTCAGGAATTACAATTATATAAAAAGGAAGATATAGATGAAAAATAATAAAATCGATATGAATTATAATGTGATATTTATAGCTCTTATTCTAATACTGACATCATTTCCAATTTTTACAGTTGCACAGAACGTAAATGACTATGAACAAATCTCATTGACTTACTCATTTGAACAACCCATCATTGAACAAATAATGATAGGAAGTAATGTTTATACGCGTATAACTATACAAGATCTTTCAGCATCTGGTAATTGTGGTGAACCTCGTTTACCTTCAGACGGAGCATATATACTTTTACCTCAAGGCACAATGGTAGATGATATTACCGTCAAAAGTGAAGGTAAATTATTGGGTTCAGGTTTCAATGTTGAACCTGTTGGGAAAATGATTCCAATATCAAAATCCAGCTCAATAATAATTCCGGTTCAGGATAAAGATTTATACAGCTCAACTGAAATGTTTCCTGGAAACCTGTTTGAAGAGATCGGAATATATAGTTTTAGAGGGTATAAGATACTTGTATTGAAATTAAATCCTGTTCAATACATTCCAGCCGATGGTGAACTTTATTTTTATAAAGAGATCAAGATTTCTGTTAATCTTACTTACGATGGAAACATAAATCATATGTTCCGTAATCTAGAAAAAGATAAAATTAAAATTATTGACAAGGTTGATAATCCTGAAATTGCTGATACCTATAATCATCCAGTAAACCCTCCTCTTGATTCATACGATCTTCTGATTATCACTACTGACCCATTGAAAAGTGGTTTTGAAACTTTAAAAGAGTTTCATAATGAAAATGGTCTTAGTACGGTTATTAGAACAACCACCGATATTGGAAGTAGCAACCCTGATGATGTTCGAGATTATATTTTAGATGCCTACAACAATTTACTGATAGATTTTGTAATAATTGGTGCTGATGATGATGTTATCGCCGCAAAAGATCTCTTTGTTAGAACGGTATGGTGGTGGCCATGGTCAGAAACCGAAGAACATATGCCTTCTGATACCTATTATGCTTGCTTAGATGGGCCTTATGATAACAATGGTAATGGACTATATGGTGAACCTAATGATGGTCCTGGAGGTGGTGATGTAGATCTTGTTGCTGATGTATATGTAGGAAGAGCATCTGTTGGTAATAATGAGGAGGTCTCTAATTTTGTTGTTAAAACCATCCAATATTTATATTCTGATGATCCTTATTTGGAAGATGCCCTTATGGCAGGAGAAATGCTAAATTCCGCTCCATTGACCTGGGGCGGTACTTATATGGATGAACTAATAGATGGTTCTAGTGCTAATGGCTATACTACCATAGGAATACCTTCAAGTAAATATAATATCGATAAATTGTATGAAAGAGATGGATACTGGTATGTATCAGATATCATTAGCAAAATAAACAATGGCATTCACTTCATAAATCATCTAGGGCATGCTAATTATTATTCTGATATGAAGCTAAGTACCGCACATATCAGCTCTCTTACAAATGAAAAACTTTGTTTTGTATATTCTCAGGGTTGTATGTCTGGCGGATTTGATAACGGAGATTGTATTGCAGAATATTTTACCGTAAAAACAGATAATGCTGCATTTGCAGTAATTATGAATGCTAGATATGGATGGTATAATCCAGGTGGAACAGATAGTTCTTCACAACATTTTCATCGAGAGTTTTGGGATGCTGTTTTTGGAGAAGGGAAAACAATAATTGGTGAAGCAAATCACGATTCCAAAGAGGATAATTTATACAGGATTAATGATGAATGTATGAGATGGAGCTATTATGCATTGAATTTGTTCGGCGATCCATCAGTTGATTTTCTAAATCATTACAGCAATACGGCACCAAACACGCCAACTATGTCTGGTCCAAATAGTGGAAAACCTGGAAAGGAATATGATTATGTCCTTACCACATTTGACGCTGAAGCAAATGATGTGTATTATTTCATCGACTGGGGTGATGGAACAGTTGAGGATTGGGATGGTCCATATTCTTCAGAAATTGAAGTTACTTTTTCCCATACCTGGGATGAGGAAGGAACTTATTTGATTAAAGCAAAGGCAAAAGACGTCTATAATGCTGAGAGTGATTGGTATGAGTTTGAGGTAAATATTCCTAGGTCAAAACTAATTTATCACAGTATATTATACTGGATGTTTGAACGATTACCAATACTGCGACAACTATTTAGATTTCAATAATTAAAAACTATTTTCTCTGTCTTTTTTTATTTATATTTCAGTTGATTACAACTTAGAAAATGTTTATATCACTATTTTATTATACATAATATGATAATTATATTGGATTTCTTCAAATATCATCCTTAGGAATCTAAGAATAAGGGGAAGAATTATGAGACATAATATGGTTAAGAAAAGTCTTGCCCTTGGAATAATAATTTTATTTAGTTTTGCAAGTGTTGTTCCTAGTATTAGTGGAAGACTAGGTGATGTTATCAAACGAAATGAAATTGAGAATTTCAAATCAAATAATCAGATTATCGATCCAATTTCAAGCAGTAACGAAACAGAATATTGGGGCGTGTGTATAGTAGCTTTTGATGATCCGTCTAGTGAATCTATTGAGCCTTATATCTATAATTCTTTGATAGAATCTGATAATTGGGATGAATCACATATTAAATTATTGTTCAAAGAAAATGCAACCAAAGCAGCTATACTTGATGCTCTTGATTGGTTAATTGAAAATGCTGATTCAAATGATATCGTTCTTTTCTCAGATAATAGCCATGGAACCATGGGTAAAATAGGTGAATTTGGAATTGTTCCAATTGATGGTCAGGAAGAGGGGATAATAACAGTTGCTGATCTTGATGAAAAATTTGATGCTATGCAGGCAAAACAAATATGCATTATTCTAGACTGTTGTCTCTCGGGCAATTTTGCATATAAATTTTCCTTAGGAATATTCAGAAAGGGCCTTGAAGATGAAAATCGAGTTATTTTGATGTCAACGATGAAATATGGACTAGGTTTCGGTATGACTATTAATGAATCAGGTAACGAAACTCATTTTTCTTTTCATAGATTTATAGGAGAAGCATTCAGTGAGAAAATTGATTATAATAATGACGATTTTTGTTCAGCAGAGGAAGCATTCCGCTATGCTAAAAAGAAATGGCTACCATACGCAATTTTAACTTTTTTAATGATTAAATGGCAAATATCCATTTTTTTTAGTACAGGATTTTTCTTAATTCCATTCCCAACAATATATGATGGAGTTAAAGGAGATCTTCAGATATGTGCATAATTCTATGTAAATCTAAGATTAAGGGGGAATATTAAAAGTATGAAAAAGAAAATATTAGGCGTTTTTATTTGTATGCTATTGATATACACTTCTGTTTTACCTGCGACAGGAAAATTAAATAATGAAGATTTTGTAGAAAACATAAGTACCATTCTTAATAAATATCCTCTTCCACCACCTTTATCTGTTGATATGATTCTTGAGGAATCTATCTGTCGGAGGATGTCCTGGAGATCATTTACCAGTGAATCTGTAGCTGATGAGGAATTGTCCACAATTCTATGGGCGGCTTATGGGGTAACTGAAAATGGAAACCGTTCGATATTCAATCCAAAGGGGACTTATTCACCAATAATTTATGTTATAAGAAGTGATGCTACCTACAAATATAATGCTGAGAATCATTCTCTCTCTTTATTTAAGACTGGTAACTATTTACATCTAGGTCAATACGAGCCTCCAATAAAATTTGGTCTTGTGTGGGATATGAATATTGAGCCTGATGAACTAATTGGAATGGGCGACATTGGAAAACTTGCTCAAAACGTCTATTTTGATGCTAATGCTCTTGATTTAGGGGCAATTACAACTGCAATAAACGTTAATGATCTTTATGAACTTGGTCTTCCTTCAAATGAAAAACCAGAAATCATAATGTCACTAGGTCATCCCTCCCAACCTTATGATTTTACCTATGATCCTCTTCCTGAAGATAACCTTCCACAGGTTGTAAATAACACCTTATCTCTTGAGGAGGCAATAAATAACCGTTTAATTGAAAATAGCTGGGATAATTCTCCTTTACCACTACTCGAGCAATCTCAAGTGATGTGGTGCTCGTATGGATATTCTTACTTGTGGGATAATATTAACAATAAAAGACATAGGACTCTTCCTAGTGCCGTTGCAGTCTATCCATTCAAGATTTATGCTGCAAATCAAAATGGTGTATATCTGTATTCACACAGTACTCACTCTATTTCTGAAATCGTTTCTGGTGACAGAAGAGAGGAAATTAATAACTCCCTAGCACAGCATAAAATCGACATTCCTTCCGCATCTCTAATAATTGTTCCATGTTATAATACAAACCTTGGAGGTGCTTATAATATAAATCTTTGGTATTATGAGAACGGCGCAATAATAAACAACATTCTACTAGAAACTGCAGCATTAACTCTAAGTTCAAATGTAATTTATGATATTTCTGATGAAGCAGATCTTCGTTCTGCATTAGGAATTTCTTCACAAACAAATCTAAAACCATTATCTGTTGTTCCAGTCGGAAATCCCTACACAAGTCCAAATACTCCTCCAGAAGTTCCTGAAATAGAGGGGCCAAGTAGTGGAGTAGCAGGTATTTCCTATAATTTCACATTTAATTCAGTTGATCCTGATGGTGATGATGTTTATTACTATATAATCTGGGGAGATGGTTATATTGAGAAGTGGATCGGGCCATATGTATCTGGAGAAGATTTTGAGATAGCGCACACCTATTCAAAAAAGAAAACCTACACAATTGAGGCTAAAGCAAGGGACACATTTGGTGATGAAAGCTTTATTGCAAATCATGAGATAACAATTCCAAGATTTAGAACAAGCATAGATTTTAATCAATTGATTCAACATTTATATGAAAGATTTCCAAATATATTACCGCTAAAACGATACTTGCTTGATCTTGTCCAGTCTTAATAACCTAACAAGTTCTCTTTATTTTTGTTACAAATCATCACTTTATCTATTAATTTTCAAACTCTGAATTTTTTATACCTATTGTTATAATTAACTTTCGTTAAGGAAATATTTAAATTATAATATTATATTATAATAGTTATATTGTCTAGCTTTTGTTTTAAGCGGGGGAAAAAATGAAGAAAAAAAAATTGAGTTTTATAATTATAGGTATTTTATTGATTACAATTGTCCCAATTGAAAACGAACAGGCAATATCCACCACAAAAACTCTAACGGGAGATATATACATAGATTCCATTGAACCTATACAGGTCATAGACGACGCAGATACACTTGTAACAAACAAAGCAACAGTTGTACGAGTGATAGTACAAAGCACATTCACAGAGGAAGTAATTTCGCCAATTAAGATAACATACGATTTTGGAACAAAAACATTTATTGAGGATGGTGTAATAGGGAATCCCTTAGTAATTGCACCTGGTACCAATACAATCTATGTTCCAGGAGGACCAGCGATTCCTGGAATACCGACCAAATGGAATCCTAATGGTTTTTTAAAATGGACAAACACAGGATATGATGGTTTACTAGAAGCTGAGCTAGACCCAGATAATAATTTAGAGGAAACTGATGAAACAAATAATGAGAAATTACACAGCCCTATTAGAGTAGCTAATTCACCAATGGTTAAAGTTCTCTACGTACCAGTAGCATTTCCAGGTGATGAGGACTGGACGGTTTCTAGTACAACGATATATAAGCAAAAAAAGTTCATGCTTGAGACCTATCCACTTGCAGAAACAGATCTCAACTTTCATCAAGGACCTCTTTGGAGATTCAGCGTAAGTCCGTCAGGGTTAGGAGATGTGTTTACAAACTCGTTATTTGAGTTAGTTGCATATCCAATAGCATGCTCGTCACGCATCATGGGTTACAATCGGGTATTAATCTTTACTGATTTATTATTAGGCGGTGGTGTGGCAATTGGAATTCTTAGAACCCCAGAAATTCGAGAACCAGTTGTAATATCAAGATATTCAATTGATGATGATCTTGTCGCTCATGAATTAGGGCATACCTACTATCTATGGCATCCACATGACCTTGGACCCGCTGTATTTACTGCTGAAAGTTACAATGTAGAAGAGCAAGAATATGGAGAAACCATGAATACTTTCATGAGCTATAGAAACGCTCCTACATGGATAGACAAAGGAAGATATGATAATAATCCAAAAATGCAACTTCTGCCAGGAACATATCACTATCCCGGTGACCCGGAGATAGGATATGATCCAAAAGATGTATATTTTTCAGCATCAACCTGGTCATGGAATCTTATGGACCAGTTAACTGAGGATCCACCAACTTATTCTTGCATAATGGTAAACGGATTATTACGAGATGATGGAACTGTAACATTAAATCACAGCTGGTACAAAATAGAAGCTGTACCTGATGTACCACAACAAATAATTGGAGGGACACAAAACGAAGAACAATATTTTATACTGTTTCTAAATGATAACCAACAAATAATCAGTACATTCCCATTCAAAGCATCATTCAACTATGTTACACATAATGACAAAACAGATGAACTGGAAGATGCAGTGACTGATACTGTCCCATTTATTTTCAATATACAAGAAATAGAAGGAACCCGTAATATACAAATACAAAATGCAGACGGGCTGGTTCTAGCAGAGCGGGAAGTAACACATAACTCACCAACAGTGCAGGTAACACATCCGAATGGTGGAGAAGAATTCAAAGTTGGTGATATAATCAATATTGAATGGGATGGTCATGATCAAGACCAAGACACACTAAGATACACTTTAGCCTTTAGTAATGATAGTGGTGAAAATTGGATTCCAATGGCATTTGATATAAAAGAAACGTCATTTGTATGGAACACCTTTGATCAAAGTGAAGGTGAATATCTAATCAAGGTTATCGCGAGTGATGGAGTCAATGTTGGTGAAGATATCTCAGATGGGTCATTCACCTTACCAAGAACCAAAGTCTCATTCAGTTCCTTCTGGTTTAGGTTTTTAGAGCGATTACCAAATATACTTCCGCGAATACGATATTTATTGGGACTTGTTTATTCTTAAAATCCTAACAGGTTCTAATTAAATTTGTTACAAATCATTACGTTATCTATTAATTTCCTATATCTGATATATCTAAGGATGGATTTGTTGGTAAGAAAGGGAAAGATGGATTATATGTAATTTATAAAAAGAATTTACTTTAAGTTAATAAAAGCAAAAAATAGCAGATTTTCCCTTATATTACTATTATACTCCGGTTATAATATGTATGATATTACTAACATAATAGTAAAGTATTAATACTATATTTACTATTATAGTAGTAATGGTAGACCATAATATTGAGATTAATTTGATGCGCGCGCTTAACGAGCAAAATTCGTGGTGGCGTGAGGGCGTTCCTTCGGAAAAGTTTGCTAAGGCATTTAGGAGAAGGGATTTTTATCCATTAATCAGGGAATATAATAAGAAGGAAGTTATGGCATTTGTCGGTCAACGTCAGGTTGGTAAAACAACTGTCCTTTATCAGATAATTGAAGAATTGATTAAAAATTATAATGTTAATCCTAAGAGGATTATCTATTTTTCATTTGATAATCCTTTTATTGGTCTTACTCATAGTAAAGAAAGAAATTTAATAAATGATATTTTAGATGTTTATTCAGTAAATATTCTAAAAGAATCGTTTTCTTCTTTAAAGGAACCTGTATATGTTTTTTTTGATGAGATTTGTAAGTATCCACATTGGAGTGAGATTCTCAAAGGTTGGTATGATCTAAAACATCCTATAAAGTTCTACATCTCAGATTCCTCATGTTCTGATATTTTAAAAGGAAGTTCTGAGTCACTTGCAGGTCGAATAAAAATTCAAATAATGCTATCATTCAAATTCATAGATTTTGTTAAATATAAATTTGGAATGCCAGAAGCAAAAATATTAGATTTTATAAATTTAGATCTACGAGCTAAATTGTTAGAATTTATTAAGGGGAAAGATGCAGTTGAATTATTTGATTTTATTAAATTTATTTATCTAACATTAAATCCAGTTGAAAATCAGATAAAGACACTTATGAATGAATATCTATTAAAAGATGGTTTTCCCGAATTATTTGACATTGATTCAATGGATGAAAGTAGACTTAAATTGCAGAATTATTTAAGTTTGACTATTCAAAAGGATTTGATGCGGATCTTTGAGATTCGTAATCCAAAAGCATTGGAGGAATTAATCTCGCTGATTGCAGCTGAATCTTCCCAGTTATTTGTATATTCAAATATGGCAGAACTATTATCGATTACTGATGATACGTTAAAAGAATATCTTGGGTATCTTGAATCAATTTTTTTGATCTCTAGGTCAGAATTTTATTCTAAAAGTCGTGCTTCTCGAATTCGTAAATCTGATAAAATCTATCTTAATAATATAGGACTTAGAAACGTTTTATTAAATAAACTTAATGAGGATTTCTTTAAGGATAGTGCGGATTTAGGTAAGGTTGCCGAATCCCTAGTTCAAGATCACGTTAAGAGATTAAAGTTTTGTTTTGAATTGTCATCAAATCCTGAGCTTTCTTATTGGAAGTCAAAGAATAATCATGAGGTTGATATAGTTGTTGAGATTCATAAGAAACCGATTCCTATTGAAGTGAAATACAGAAATAAGGTTTCTGATAGTGAATTAAAAGGCATTAAGAATTTTATTTCAGAAGGTATAGGTTCGTATGGTTTTGTGATAACAAAGGATGAGCTTGATATCCGTAATAACCTTGTGTTTATTCCATTGTGGTTGTTTCTTTTAATTTGTTAATTTAAGGCAAAATCTAACATGAACTTTTCATTTTTATTACAAATCATTACGTTATCTATTAATTTAATGAGTCTAATCTATTTCTTATGAGAATTAAAGATATACCTTGGTACAATAGACCGGGCATTCGTCTTAAAAAGAAAGGCCCAAGCGTTCTTTCTGATGCAGAGCTTCTTGCTATTTTAATTGGTCGGGGAAGTAGATCTGAAAATACAGCTTTCCTTTCAAATAGGATTTTAATAACAAAATTTATTAACTATAACAAACTATAATATACTATGGACACCACAATTCAAATCAGCAAAAAACTTCAAAAAGAGTTATTGAAAAGAAAATTGTATGACAAAGAAACATATGAAGAAATTATTTGGGACATGATGGAAGATAGCATGGAATTAAATGATCAGACAAAAAAAGAAATAACTGAAGCTCGTGCTGAGATAAAAGCAGGTAAAGTCCACAGCCTCAAGAAAGTTAAGAAAGAGCAGGGGTTATGAGCTACGAAATTGTTTTTTCTGATAAAGCTTTCAAGCAATTAAAAAAATTAGAACTAGAAACCCAAGAAAGAATAATCAAGGTACTTGAACGCATTAGAATAAGACCAGAAAGTTTTGTAACAAAGCTTGTAGGAGACTCAGGATTCAGATTGCGAGTCGGTGAATACAGAGTAATTGTTGATATTGACAAAGATAAGCTATTAATACTTGAAATTAAGATTGGTCATAGAAGCAGGATTTACAAGAAAATGTAGTTGATTATTCAAATAGGATTTTAAAATCGTTTAATTTTGACTATTATTATAATTAACTATCGTTAAGGAAATATTTAAATCAGATTATATTATTATAATAATTGTAAATTTAAGTTCTTAGGGAGGGAACAGGTATGAAAAATAATTTGAAGGTGTTATTCGTTTTTTTAATTTTAATCATATCTACCTTTTCGGTTCTTCCAATTAAGGGAGTAAAAAATAACACCTTTTCAGATGAAAATGATATATCCCAATCAATAAAAACTCTTGGTGATGGTGTTACCAACTATTGGGCTCTTATTGTTGGAGTCAATGAATATGCAGAAGCTTATAACAATGAAAGGACCATTGAAACTGTAAATGAATTAAAAGGTGCCTTAGTAAAATCTCCTACATGGTCTGAAGATAATATAAAGATAATAACAGGAAAAAATGCAACTGTCAGAAATATAATTAAGGGGATGAGATGGTTAGACAGTAATGAAGACGCAGATGATATCTGCTTTCTTTATATTGATGCAGTTGGATACAGAGCCAATTTTGATTTTCCACCAAGAGATGAGGCAGACGGAAGAGATGAAGTTCTTATAACATATTGGGGAATGTCCCTGCTTTATGCAAATATTTTAGATGATACACTAAATTTCTTCTTAAATCGTTTAGAATCAAAAGGGACAGCCATTATAATTGATAGCAACCATGCAGCAGGATTTAATGATAATCTTTGGAATAATAATCTTAGAAATTCACCATTTTTAAATCCTAATATAAAAAATAGTTTGGAAAATTTTGGAAAAGAGCTAAGAAAAAATGGTCGAGTTATGATAATGAGCTGTGAAGAGGATGATTACGGATATCACTATCGTTTTACTACATATTTAATTGATGCTTTTAGAGGTTTTGGAGATATAAATCAAGACAAAATAATCACTGCAGAGGAGGTTTATACTTATATTAAATTACGAATGAATAAATGGGTTCAAATCCCTATTTTATATGATGATTTTGAAGGAGAGCTTCCATTACTTGAACTCCTGGAGGAACCAATTGAAACTTTAGAACTGCCAGTAAAAGAAAATATCATTGAAAAACCTATTATTGAGAACCAAGAAAAAAGTTTTGAAGAATTTAACATGCTTATAGATAAAAACCTCTTGGTAGATCCATTATCACCAGAAAATTCTATGGTATGTGGTTATATAAAAGACAATAAAACAAAAGAACCGCTTGAGAACGTAAACATAACTCTTTATAGGAAAGTGGGTGAATATTACACAATAAATTATACTAAAAGTAACAAACAAGGATTTTACAGTTTTAATGTTGCATCAGGAGAAATTGCGTTAGTATTTCGTTTAAAAAGTTATTTTGATGAAGTAATTTATTGGCTTGATATAGAAGAAAATGAGATTTTATGGGTAAATATGTCGATGACCAAACCAGATGAAAGTTCAAGATTATGTGGTTATATAAGAGATAAAATTACAAATGAGCCTATACAAAATGCAAATATCAGTCTTTTTTGGACAAAAATAAATGATGGTTATTATCGTAATTATACCCTGAGTGATTCTCTTGGATTCTATAGTATAAATGTTGCCAAAGGCCTAGTTAGTCTGGATACACATGCAGATGGATATCTGGATGAAGATTGGCCAGAAGATTATTTATATAATATAAGTGAAAATGAGACAAAATGGGTTAATTTTTCCCTATACCCAAAACCTCCTGAAAATTCAGTTGTAAAAGGATATATCAAAGATAATGATACAGGAGAGGCAATACAAGATGCAAATGTTATGCTTTATTGGAGAGACAATCAAGGACATTATCAAAGAAATGATACAAAATCAGACTCACTAGGATTTTATAACATAAATGTTGCAAAAGGATATATTCGTCTATATGTAAGTAATGAGGATTATTTTTCAGCTCGTTGGCCATATTATGATGATTACTATATCACGGAAAAAGAGACTAAATGGGTAAATTTTTCGCTTGTCCCAAAACCTCCTGAAAATTCAGTTGTAAAAGGATATATAACAGATAATGACACAGGAGAGCCGTTACAAGATGCATATATATATTTAGAGTGGGAGAATGCTCAAGGGCAGTCTCTAGACAATTATACATGGACAGACTCGTTTGGATTCTATAGCATGAATGTAGCTGAAGGTTTTATTAAATTGTATATTGATGAAATCAGCTACTTTTATGGTTATTGGCCTGAGTATGGATACTATAACATTGCAGAAAATGAGACAAAATGGGCAAATATTTCCCTTGATCCTAAACCTCCAGAAAATTCAATTGTAAAAGGTTTCATAACTAATTCTTTAACAGGCGACCCCATTCAAAAAGTATATGTATATTTAAATTGGAAGGATGAACAAGGACATAGTCAATATAACAATACTAAATCTAACTCACTTGGATTCTATAGCATAAATGTTGCTAAAGGATTAATTAGACTAAATATCTATGCAGAGAATTATAGTTATAATCATACTGATTGGTTTGATATTGATGATTATGAGAGTGTTTGGTTTAATTTTACCTTGAATCCTTATTACTATGATTATACTGTATATGGATACATAAAAAACATTTATGATAACTCAACTGTACAAGATGCATACATTGGTTTCGATTGTAAAAATACTTATGGTGAATATTATCATGAATCAACTTATAGTAATGAATCAGGTTTTTACAGCGTTAAGTTACAAGCTGGATTTATTGATAGAATATATGTTAAAGCTGATGGATTCTTTAAATTTTCTTCAGAAGATGAATATAAACTGGATGAAAATTATGTTCTCTGGATTAATATTTCCATTACACCACATCCTCCAGAAACATCCAAAGTTTATGGATATATCACAGATTCTGAGACAAATGAACCAATTGAGAATGCAGAAATCGAATTAGACTGGCAGGAAGATTATTTTGGCGATTTTTATTATTCTAATTATACATATAGTGATAACTTAGGATTCTATTTTTTTGATGTTGCAGCAGGAATTATTAATCTATATGTAAGAGCAGATGGATATTTTTCTAACAATACTTACGTATCTTATGAGATTGGTGATTACGAAACAATATGGATTAATATTTCACTTGATCCCTTTCCACCACAAAATGCTATTGTATGTGGATACATAAAAGATGTAAATACAGAAGAACCACTGTATGGTGCAATTTTTCTTGAATGGTTTGATTTTGATAGTTATAGAACTTATCGTAATTCAACATGGACTGATTATAATGGTTTTTATCTTATGAATATAATGGAAGGAAAAATATATCTTGAAGCATATGTGGGGGGATATCTTGATGAATACTCAAGTCTTTTTAACATTTACGATAACCAGGTTCTATGGATTAATCTATCAATGTATCCAAAACCACCAAAAAATTCAGTTGTATGTGGATATATAAAAGATGCTGAAACAGGTGAACCAATAGAAAATGCCTCTGCTGATATTGATTGGATTGGATGTGAATGGCATCATGATAATATTGGGATGGATAGTGAAACTGGTGTAGATGGATATTATTGGATTAATGTTCCTGCTGGAGAACTATATTTAGAAACATATTGTGATAATTACCATTATAAAGAATTTTACAGACAAGATATTTCTGAAAATGATACCCTTTGGTTTAATATTTCTTTAGAAAAAGAGAAAGTTGATGTTGAAATCTTAAAACCAGCATCAGGATTTTACATATTAAATAGGGTAATACTCCCCTTTGTTAAACCCTTGATATTTGGCAATATAGAGATAACAATCGATGTTGATGATTGTGATGATTTAGAAAAACTTGAGCTATTTATAGATGATGAACTAAAATTTAATATTACCAATGAACCAAATAATTATTATTATTCATATCTTTGGACAAAAGAAGGTACAAAACCTTTCAAACATGAATATGTTATAAAAGTAATTGCAGTGGATACTGACGGAAATAGTGATAGTGATGAAATCAAGGTAACTAGATACTTCTAAAAAAAATATTATAAGAAATATTTAAAGAATATATTGTATTACTATATTACTTGGGAGGAAAAAATATGAAGAAGTTAGTATTTGTAATCATAGTTTGTATTTTGTTAACAATGACTTCTTTTTCTGTTGTTGTAACTAGTAAGGAAAGTAAGATTGAAAAACAATATGAAAATATCCCGGCGTTAGATGATTATATAAAACTTTCAAAGCCAGTTTATGTAATTGTTAAGTTTTTTGATAATGTTACAAATAACTGTACAATTTCTTTTGATGTAACACAATACGTTTCAAAACCTCCTGATTCTGATAAGCGTCCTAATCAATTTGTTTCCATGATTTCATTTACCCACTATTATACAATATTAACAGATACCTGGGATCAGGAGGTTGCTAGATGGCAAAAAACACTTCCAGATGAAGGGGATAAAAGCTCTGTTGGGTTTTTATTCAAGGGTTATTTGTATGATGTAAATTATAGTATAAATCCTGCTAATGTTACTGATGATTTTCCTCCAGATTTAGATCCCAGATATCTACAGGACGCAGCAATGTATGACATATACAGCAATGAAATCCAAAATGCTGCACAGGCTGCTGTCGAAAATGAAACAAACCTATACTGGAAGGCTCGTAATATTAGTGAATATGTACAAGATGTGCTTTACCATTACAATGATGGTACCTGGGATAATGCAACAATTACCCTTTCAAATGGCCATGGTTCTTGCTCTGAGTATTCATGGCTTTTTATTGCACTTTGTAGAGCATCAGGTGTTCCTGCAAGGTATGTTGGCAGCACTTGGTATAAAGAATATGAACCTCTTCCATATCTTGATCAAAACTTTCACAGATGGCCTCAGGTATATCTTCCCCCTTATGGTTGGGTTCCAGTTGACCCGAACCTTTCTGATAAGAATGGTACACATGATTACCATAAATATTTTGGAAAAATAGAAAGTAATTTTTTGGTAACACAAATTTGTGGTGGACCATCAAGATACCTAGAATGGAATTATAATAGTAATAGGGTTATTAATCCAGAACCTAATGAGGGTGAGGTCCTAAGAAATAGATGGGGAAGATGGCTTATGTATAAAATAATGTTTCCAATAACACCATGGACGCCAATAGGACCAATAGAGGGAAAGGCAAATAAAAATTATGAATATAAAACATCAACCTATGATAATTCTGATAGCAACATATGGTACTGGTGGGATTGGGGTGATGGGACAAACAGTGGATGGATTGGCCCCTATGAATCAAATGAGACCTGTGAGGCGTTACATGCATGGAAAACTGATGGTGATTATAAAATAAAGGTAAAGGCAAAAAATAGGAATGGTTGGGAAAGTGATTGGTCTGAACCATTACATGTATCAATTCCTAGGAATAGGTTATTAGCCAATTCATTGTTCTTGCGGTTGTTTGAACGTTTTCTTAATATGTTTCCAATAGTTAAGTATCTTTTGGGAACTCCTTAATCCTAACAAGTTCTACTTTATTTTGTTACAAATCATCACGTTATCTATTAATTTGCTGAGTCTAATCTATTTTTTATGAGAATTAAGGATATCCCTTGGTATAATAGGCCAGGTGTGCGTCTTAAAAAGAAAGGAGCAAATGTTCTTTCTGATGCAGAACTTCTTGCAATTGTTATTGGTCGGGGAAGTAAATCTGAAAATGCAGTTGATCTTTCAAATAGGATTTTAAAATCGTTTAATTTTGATAAACTAACAAATCTTTCTTTTCATGAACTTAAGGAAGAATTCAAAGACCAGGTTCCTGCTATGAAGGTTGTTTCTATGTTTGAGATCTTTAGAAGAACTAGCAGGCTTATGAAAAAAGGTTTTAAGGTTAAAATCAAAAATGCTGAGGATGTTTATAATTATTTCAAGGACGAGCTTGCTACTAAAAATAAAGAGCATTTTATTGCTTTGTTTCTTGATACAAAGAACAGGATTATTGGTGAGGAAGTGGTATCTGTTGGTACTCTTAATGCATCTATTATTCATCCTCGTGAGGTTTTTTGTTCTGCGATAAAAGCAAGTGCAAGTTCAGTTGTTATTGTTCATAATCATCCTAGTGGGGACTCTTTGCCTAGTGATGAAGACAAAAAAATTACTAAGATGCTTTGTAATGCGGGGGAAATCCTTGGAATTAAGGTTTTGGATCATGTGATTATTGGTGGGGATGGGTTTGTTGGGTTGAAAGAGATA
The DNA here is from genome assembly GCA_030672305.1 of Thermoplasmatales archaeon. Classification (GTDB taxonomy): domain Archaea; phylum Thermoplasmatota; class E2; order DHVEG-1; family DHVEG-1; genus SG8-52-3. Next base: position 57,130 of record DAOVGR010000024.1, read on the forward strand.
GATGGACTGTAGATTAATTTTTTAATAATTTTTTTTTAAGATAATGTTTGCAAACCTAGCAGGTTTAAAATATAAAATTAGAGTTTTAATTTTTTCTTTGCTTCTTCTTCAGTATAATAAATTCCTTTCTTCATTCTTTTTCTAGCTTCTTCAATTTGTGTTATTGCTTCTTCACTTAAATCTAATTCATCTTCAGATATGTATTTTTTATTCATATTACACCTATCTCTTTGTATATCCAAATTTTTTATTATATTCTGAGTGGTCAACAATATCTAATATAAAAGCAATAATTTCAATTTCAGTTTCTCCATCTCTTAATGTATACAGCATTCTCCAATAATTTGGTAATTCGATTCTAAACAGATTTGTTATTTCATATTTTTTAATATATTGTTTTGGAATTAGAGATTTTGCAATCGGATCGCCATAATGTGGGTCTGATTTTATCAATTCTACCTTTTTGGTTATTGCTAATAATATCGATCTTTCTTTTTTTGAAGTGTTAGCTTTTCTTATTAAATCGTTGTAAATCTCGGTTGCATCATGGGATAACTTTACTTGTATATTCTTCATAGTTCAAGCCCTTCGGAAATTTCTTTCCGTAAACGTGGACTTGTGTTATGGATCCATGTTATCCCCTTTACTGAAACATAGATCTTATTGGATTTTTCTAGATAAGCAAGTATTATCATTAGTGTTCTATGGTTTACTTGTTTAGGTAATTTTTTCTTAAGGTCAGCTACTGTAAAAACACTTTCGTCCATGTCCATCATTGTTTTTTCTACCATTAATACTGTATTAAGTGTTGGAGAGTGTTTAAGTCGGTATTCTTGCTTATTTACCATTTTATCACAAATTGTTATTATTTAATAACTATATGTTACTAACTAATATTTATATTTTTCCACATTTACGTTGAAAAAAGATGGTTTTTAACCATTATTAACTATTGCAATAGGTCATTGAAAGTATTAATTTGAATAAATTTATATAATTTGTAATATGTCGGAGCAATACCTAACAGCATTCTATAATATTTACCCCTACACTTTTACAATAATTATAAAAATTTGTTATTTGTAGGGGTAATTTATTTTAGATATTCCTTGTTTTCTTTAAGATATCGCCTAAAGAACCACAGTGTAAAAATACTTTCGTCTCCTTTTACATTACTGGTTTCTAGTGCATTATAATAACTTCTTCTATCCATATAATCAATTATTAGCATAGGATAACCGTTTTTATGTAAAACATAGTTCATAAACAATCGAGTTATTCTGCCATTTCCATCTCCAAATGGATGTATTGATACAAATCTGAAATGAACTAGTGCTGCAAGATGTACCGGATGCATTTTATTCTTGTTTTGATTATACCAATTAATAAATTCTTTAATAAGTAGATCAAGTTCAAACGGTGCTGGTGGTATATGCCTACTACCACCAATTCTTATGGGATAGGTTCTAATTAGTCCTGCTTTATCCTTTTTAGTAAATTGAAACAATTTCTTATGCCAATGAATCAAAGTCGAAATATCAATTTTTTTATCATACCTAACCATATCATAAAAAACTTCTTTATGCTGTTCTGCTTCTTTGATATCTTCTATCGGTCTATTTGCAGGTGATATTCCTTTCTCTAAAAGTAAGGCTGTTTCTAAGTGAGTAAGAGTTGATCCTTCAATTTTGTTTGATGTATAAGTAAACTCTATTGCAAATGTTTCAAGCTCTTTTTCTTGAATAGATTCCGGCATCTTTTTTAGGTTTTTATGGTAATTATTTTTTATAATGTTAAAATTTTTAAACCATAATTCTTCATAAACTTCCATTAAAAGCTCATCTTTTAGTTTGCCTATGTTCTTTGGAATTTTGGCTCCCAAGTATTTTTCTTTTTTTAAGACTTTTCCGTTTTTTCTGTAACTATGTTCAATGTAATAGTATGTTTTTTTATTGATTGTTTTTTTCTTTAATGAAACCATATATAATAATTACCCCTACACATTAATAAATTTTTCGTTTTTTTCTAAAATGTAGGGGTAAAACTTGTTAAGTCAATTTCGCATATATTTATAAACAAAGACATGTTTTTTAATTTTGTATTTGAGGGAGTATAAGATGAAGAAACAACTAGTAATTGTTATAATCGTTGTTCTTCTGATAGTTGTTGGACTTAGTGGATGTACTAATTCATTTGAAAATATTATAATAGATGATAATTATTACCAAAATGCTCCAAGGGATCCTTTTATTTTTGATGGTGTAAAACTTAAAGGGGATTTTTTTATTTTCAAAGTTTCTTATAGCGGGGGATGTGAGGAACATGAATTTTTTTTAATCTCAACATCTTTTATGGAATCAAATCCGGTTCAGGTAAATATTGTGCTATCTCATGAAGATAATGATGATCCCTGTGAAGCCTGGATTACAGAAGAAATGGTGTTTAATCTTTTACCCTTAAAAAAAGCTTGGCAAGAACAATATAATAAAATATATGGAACAATTATTATAAATCTTGAGGGTTGGGAAAAACAAATAACTTATGATTTCTAATCTTCTTTTATCAGGCAATTTTTTATCATTAAAAACTTGCTAAGTCAATATAGCATACTTTGCAGGTTTTTCAAGAATATTAGAGAAGGTTTTGTTGGTTTGAATCATTACTTTTTTCTTCTGAATCGTGTTCAGATACAATTTTTTCTATACGTTGCATTTTATAAACATGATCCCAAAGGGACCTTCTTACTATTTCCGACCATCTAATTTCTTTGTGTTCTCTCATAAATTTATACAATTTTTCCGGTACCGAAAGTGTAACATTTGGCATAATTATTCACAATAAGTAATTGTGAAATTCTTGAATATAACCATTTCGGCATAATAATGCCTTTTTGCTGGAGCAATACCTAGCAGGTTTTAATTCATTTTTACTACAATGAGATATATTTTTTTATCAGTAACATTTTTACATTTTATTTGAAATAAAATTTTATACAAGTACTCTATTTCATATTGGGAGGAATATTACTGGAAAAAGTTATGTATGATGATAAAAAAACCACTATTTGTGAACTTAAAAAATTTGTTAAATCGTTTTGTGAAGAACGCGAATGGGACCAATATCATAACCCAAAAGATCTTGCAATAGGCATTATTACAGAATCATCTGAACTTCTTGAACTCTTTCGTTTTAAATCTAAAAAAGAAGTTAATAACATGTTTGTAGATCAAAATAAAAAGCAGGAAATAATGAATGAACTTTCAGATATATTATATTTTATTCTAAGATTGGCTGAGAAATATCATATAAATTTAAGTTCAGAATTACACAAAAAAATGAATGTGAACAATAAGAAATATCCTATTAATAAATGTAAAGGTTCATCAAAAAAATATGATGAATTGATTGTATAAAAAGGATGGTAATGAAATGCTTCCAGAAAAATCTCATGATGAGATTTTAAAAGCAATTGATCAATTTGATAAAGATTTTCGAAATAGAAAAGATTGGTTAAATTGGGAAAAAAATGAGAATCAGTTTTATGCTATTGAATATAATAATCGCAGATATCCAGTTAAAAAGATTATTTCGCTTGCAACAGGTGTACCTGTGAGTGAATTTATTGGAGGAAAACCATCAAATAATTATATACGTAAAAGAGGTTTTGAAGTGGTAGATATAAGAGAAGATACTAAAGAAAAAAATATTAGAGTTTTTTTAGCACCGGCTAGTAATGAAACATCTCAAACTCATATGAAGAATAGCCTCACTCCAGGTAAGCAATATAAAGAATTGGCTCCTTATTTAAGCGATGAAGGAAAATCTGAACTATCCCTTTTAGATACAATACCAACTTGGGGATGTGTCTCATCCTTAAAAGGTAGATGGGATCAAATGCAACCAGGTGATTGGGTGCTTTTCTACGTTCAGTAGTTCGGAATGTAGATAATTTTTTTCCAAATTTATTACACTAAATCCAATAAATGTATGAAAAACAATCAATAATTTATCACTTTGAATGGATGGAGGAACTAATTTTAACCGTAATTATTCCTTTAAAAATTGGAG
>DAOVGR010000065.1 GCA_030672305.1 Thermoplasmatales archaeon
TGTTCTAATTTATTATATTTTCTTCAAAAATGTAGAAATGATAAAATTAGTATATTAAAAATTGTAATTGAAGCACCAGAATCCACTTATTTGATAATTTCACCAGCTGAGGAAATAGAATCAGATAATACATATGATGTAGTTGAAGAAATAGAGTGATATAATGGCTAAACTAAATCTAGAAACCTGTAACTGCATTCTCCAAGAGAGTGAAAATAGAAAACTTTACGAGCTTGCATATATGTTAGGTAGAATGACAAAGGATGATATAGTTCAGGCTCTAGTAGATGAAGGAATTAACACACATTCTGTGATTGTAGAAAATCATATGCGTAGACATATTCCAATGGATGTCCAGGAAGAAGTAACTGAATATCTCCCATCTGTGGCCTCAACTTGTGCCCAAATGCTTGCAAGGGTTAAAACTAGAGCAACAATGTTCCTAGATAAGACAACTTTAGCTAAGGATGAAATAAGACTCCTTGGTATTCTAGTGTCAGAAACTAATAAATATCTTGATAAACTTGGATCAATAACTGGTGAAGCTAAGAGTGTAAACACACCAGTAGCAATGATGGTTCCAGATACATTTGGAAAGGTTTGTATGGATGTACTTCCAGAGTTTCCAGATGCATGGAAAGCAGTTCGAGATAAAATGAGTGAATTAGATAAGGAATAACCTTATATAGTATACACACATATTAGTGTACGAGGTAAAAAAATATGGAAAATCCGCCTTTAACACAAGAAGAAACAAATGAGATAAACAGAGTTCTTGATGATATGTATGACATGTTAGTAGTATTAAGTTAAACTTAAATAGTATTGGAACATAATAGATGTTAGTGATTTGATGAGAATATTAAACTACGAAGTTAATTTCGGTATTACAAGGAGACACTCGTTTTGGGATCTTTTTAGATCACCAGATGAAGATAAGGGTGGGTATATAGATCGTTATGAATTGCCACCACTTCCCACAAAATGGGAACATACAATTAATCCAGAAAAAAGATTACATGCAATGCATAGTGACATTTTGGTTTATGCGTTTAGAGACGTAGTAGCACAGATGTTAATGCATCCAGAGAAAGCAGGTGCTATATTTTTAAGTATAGTATCATTTACTGAAACTTTCAAGAATGATATGCTATTAAAAGGTGCAAATGAAGAATCAGTAAAACAGTATAATGAAGCAGTCAATGAACATATTGACAATACAATGTATAACTTAAATAGAAATAATCCAGAATTATATTCAAGTATTTTGGATTATTTAGAAGATGATAATAATGATAGTTGAAATTGAGTGTAAAAATTGTCACTCCAAAGATGTGGCTGTCCTTAATGAGGATGGTTCTTACTTTTTAAATTCAGGAATTTTAGTTTATAATTTTGAATGTAATCAATGTGAATAACATAGATTACCTTAAATTTTTTAATTTATCATTAGATATTTAGGGGTTTTCAACCCCTCCATTTATCTGGTTGAAGGTGATAATATGATTGATAGAGATAAAACTATAGAGAAATTTGGATATGACCCAGATATTTTAAGGCCAAATTCTGTTAAATTAATTTTTAGGTTATGTGAATCTTGTGGTAAGGAGCAAATAGTTCCATTTAGAACACATGCACATTTATGTGGATCTTGTGGCCAGAAGGGAGAAAGAAGTTATTGGTTTGGTAAACAACGTTCTTTAGAAACTCGTAAAAAAATGAGTGAAAGTGGTAAAGGTAAAATTCATTCTAAAGAAACAAAGCAAAAAATTAGTAAATCAAATACTGGTAGAAAACATACTGAAGAAACTCGTGAAAAATTAAGTAAAATTAATTCTGGTAAAAATAGTAATATGTATGGTCGTAATGGTGAAAAACATCCTAATTGGAAGGGTGGAAGAAAGGTTTCTATTAGAAAATATAGAACTAAAAGAAGAGAAATGCTTAATCCAAATCCAATAGAACTAAATAGAGATTTTGAGAGCTCTGACGGACATCATATTAATAAAAAATATATAATCAATATACCTGCTGAATTGCATAGGTCTATCAAACATAGACAAACTGATAATAAAGGTATGCATGATATTAATAAACTGGCTTTTAAATATTTAATAGATAATAAAGAAGATATGATAGTATCTGAAGAAACCGCTTTTTATATAAATTTAATGTGTTTGTGATAATTTATGGATTTTGTAGACGAACTAAATATGAAGGCGTCTGCTAATAGTCTTCGTTTTTTTACAGAAGAAGTTTTAAAGTTCGATGTTAAGGATTTTCATAATAAATGGCTAACTGATTTAACAACTCACCACAGAAATGTTATAATATGCTCGCGCGATCATGGTAAGTCAACTTTAGCAAGTTTAGCACTACCTTTGTGGACCACAATCCACAGCCCAATAATAAATCCTACAGATGTTATAGATAATAATAATACTATTCTGATATCAAATTCTTTAGACCAAAGTTATGAATTAATAAACAGAATTCAAATAAAAATTGAAGAGACAGAAATACTTCAAAGTATAAATTGGTCTAGAGGAAATAAGGGTGAAGTTTCTGTTAATGAAAAAAATAATCATAATTATATAAAATCAAAAAGTTTCGGTAGCAGTATACGTGGTCTACATCCCAGATTTTGTACCGTAGACGATCCACTTTCTGAGAAATCAAGTTTTTCAGATCAAGCTATATTAGATTTTTATTTTTCATCATTATCTAATATGATGCAAACAACTGCATATTTAAATGTGGTTGGTACTAGATTTAATTATAAAGATTTATATGCTGTTTTGTCAGAGCCTGAAAGGGGATACAATGTTGCCACATATCCGGCACTAGACAAAGATAATAACCCATTGTGGCCGGAGCGTTATTCTTATGCTGATTTAATGTCAAAGCGTAGAGAAATAGGTGCTTTGCCATTTGCCAGAGAATTTCAATGTGTACCACATGATGATTCAGCATCTATTTTCCCACTTGCTCTTACTCAACCTTGTTTAAATAAACAATATACATTTGAAACAGAAGGAGACGGGGAATCTAGATATTTGATCGCAGCGGATTTTGCGTTGGGAACTACATCATCATCAGATTTTTCAGTCATAACTGTTTTAAAGGATGACAGAGAAGGTAATATTTCTATTGTGGATGTATGGAGAGAAACTGGAAAAGAGTATGATATACAAATAAAGGCAATAAAGGATAGATATGAAAGATTTAATCCAGTTAGAATAGTAGTAGAGAATAATGTTTTTCAGGCGATATTCGAGCAAATCTTAAAAAAAGAACGTCTTCCTGTAGTTGGTGTAACAACTACGAGACAATCTAAAGAGAACAACGCATATTTATTGCGTTCTTTAATAGAAGATGGTAAAATAATATTTCCATATGGAGATACTAAATCTCGTGAAATGATGGATGAATATCTTTTTGAATTATCAATGTTTTCACAAAAGAATGGAAAATTACAAGGAATCGGAGCGCACGATGATACTGTAATGTCGCTCACTATCGGTATTAAAGGTATGATGGATATTAGTGGTGTTGTGACAGATGGTAAAGCTGGTGGATTTTCCAAGGCAGACAACATATTAGACATAGATTTCAACATGCAGAACAATAAATTTAATTCCCCGTGGAGTTCTGATTTTATAAATGGATTAGGGATAAAATGATAGATAGAGAAAGAACCATAAAAGAATTTGGTTATAGCCCTGATGATTTAAGTAAATATTCTCATAAAATTATATGGGCCATTTGTGATGAATGTGGAAAAGAAAGATTAGTGAGATTTGGTGCTTATAAAATAAAATGTAAATCCTGTGTTCATAAACGAATAAATCTTTCAAAAGAAACATTACAAAAAATGAAAAAATGTAACCTTGGGCGTATTCATACAAAAGAATCAAGAGCAAACATGAGTAAAAATCATGCTGATATGTCTGGTAAAAATAATCCACATTATGGAAAATATGGAGAGAAAAGTTCAAGATGGAATCCTAATTTAACAGATAGAGATAGAGAAGTAAAAAGAAATTATCCTGCATATTATGAATGGAGAAAGAAAGTATTCGAACGTGATTCCTATACTTGTCAGATATGTTATAAATTAGGTGTATATTTAAATGCTCATCACCTTGATGGATATGCTGAAAATCCAGAGATTAGAACCACATTAGAGAATGGTGTTACTCTTTGTAAAAAATGCCATGATGATTTCCACCATCAATATGGTAGAGGAAATAATACAAGAGAACAATTTATAGAATTTAAAGGGTGATGATATGAATTTTAGAGAAAAAGTAAAGGCAATGTTACAAGAACCAGTTTCGATAGAAGCTAAAAGTGGTGGGGCAGGAGGTCAATGCGGGCCAGGCTATCATCGTCATCCTGATGTTTTCCAAAATAAGTGCCACTCAATCTACCAAAAACATACCAGAACTCAGGTAGGTCCAAATCAATCTCCGAATAGTAAAATTCATAAAACCGTTAAGAAGTTAAAAGTAGATTAGTGATATTATGTTATGTGCAAAATGTGGAGCAGAAACGGTGAAAAGTTTTGACATTAGGTCAGGACAACAGGTAGCCGTTGAAACGTGCCCTAGATGCAATACGAGCAGTGGTAGTACTGTGGTTATTCCTAATGTATCAACCGTTAGTGAACCAAGTATGACTGCTAATGCCCAAATGACCCGTGTAGAAGGCTCTACAGCGCATGCTCCAAATCCAATTCATATTAAGGCAGAAGCTCCTAAAACAGGTTTATTAAATAAAGCTTCTCAATTTACCGCTAGATTACTCAATAGAGGAGATTCTAGAAAATACGATCAAAAGACTGCTGACAGTTGGATGATGCAGCAGAACATTGTACCTAAGCACGCA
>DAOVGR010000082.1 GCA_030672305.1 Thermoplasmatales archaeon
TGTGCATCCACATCCAATTCCCACATGTTTTTTTCCGTCCTCCCCAGAACATCTCTGGGGAAGAGGGAAAAATATTTTTACCCTATTTTAGTGATTGGACGAAAATCATTTAAAAGATGAGCACTGATTTGGAAATCCCATAATGATGGAACTGAAAAATGGAAATATTTTTTTGAAAGTTCGTTATGGGGTAGTATATCTATAGATAAAGAAAATATAATTTATGTCGGAACACCATGGAGTGATTATCAAGCTCTATACTCTAATGGAACAAATAAATGGATAAAGAGTCTTGTTGGTAGAGATTATCAGGCTCCAGCAATAGCTCCTGATGGAACAATTTATTTTGGTACTGATGATTGGTTTTATACACTTCATCCTAATGGGACAATAAAATGGAGATTTTTTATCAGTGGGAATTTTTTCTGTGAACCAGTAGTTGATTCTAATGGTACAGTGTATACTGCTACTCAGGACGGTTATGTTTATGCAATTAATGCAAATGGTACTCTTAAATGGGATTATTTTGCTGAGGATTTTGTTTTTTATATAGCTCTTGACCATAATGAGAATGTATATTTCAATGGAGTTTATAACAATAGGTTGTTTTGTTTTAGTCCTGATGGTAATCTAAAATGGACATATAATGAGGTAAACATTGGTGGTGGACCTGTTATTGATGATGATGGTATTATTTATATTAGATCAGATGAGTTAACTGCTTTATATCCTAATGGGACTGTAAAATGGATAGTTGATTTTTCTGATAATGATTGCTATGGTTATCCATCTATCGCTCCTGATGGAACTATTATTCTTTCTGGTAGCAGAGAATATATTACAGCTTTGGATCCTTCAGATGGTAGTAGGATTTGGCAATACACCTTAGAACCCTATTTGGCTATTGAGGAAATGTCAGAAGCATCAATAGGTGCAGATGGGACAATCTTTGTTGCTTATACTTTTTTGAATCTACCAATTGGGTATATGTGTGCAATATCTAATGATGGAATGTTGAAATGGAAGAAACAAATAACTAGTGATATTAATCCTTATGGAAGTATTACCATATTATCAGATCCTTCAATTGGTAAGGATGGAACTGTTTTTATCACAAGCTGGTTTCACACTTCAGGTTCAAGTATACAAGGTATAGGATCTTATGGATATGTTCATGCGTTTGGATCTGGCGATGAAAAACAAGTAAAGATTACAAACCCTGAAGATGGATATTTATATATTAATAATAACAAAATAAAGAAAAATATTATTAGAAAATCAATAATATTTGGTGATTTACATCTTAACTTTAATATTACCTCTCAAAATGATGTGAAAAGAATTGTTTGTATTTTACGATCCCATCACCCTTTTTATAATATGCACATATGGGAAACAAAATGTCAGATTTTTGAAATAGGATTAGACACCAATCCTCCATATGAACTAGTCATTAACGTTTCTAAATTCAAATATAACCTTCGAATGTACACCTTACAAATAAATGTTGATTATAAAGGTGGATGCACCGCATCAGATAGAATAACATTTTACTATCTCCGGAGAATAAATCCTTTCACACCTATGCCTAAACCTACTGTTAAATGGAAGTATTACACTGGAAGTTATGCAAATACACCAACGATTTATGATAATTTTATTTATTTCAGTTGTATAAGTGGTGATGCTTTTTGTCTCAATGCAGATGATGGAAGTCTCGTATGGGAATACCCTGATTGTGGTTATGTAGAAGGTGGCCCTGTTGTTATTGATAATAAAGTTTACTTTGCATCCCGTATTTATCAAGGTAAAATTGGAAAGGTTTACTGTTTAAATGCATTATCTGGAGATGTGATATGGAGTCGTACTATTATTACGCCACGGGGTCCTGTTGCTGTTTCAGATGGTAAAGTCTTCGTGGGTTTAACAGAATGGGGAGCTGCTACAACTGAGATATTGTTATGTTTGAATGCATCAACGGGTGAAACTATTTGGAGATGGGATGAAGGAAATAGGGGAGAAATATTTGGTGCACCAACTGTTGTTGATGGTAAAGTGTATGTTGGCACAACTGGTTATGGTTATATTACACCAGATGGTCAGGAATATGTCCCTGGAGCGGTATATTGTTTAGATGCTGAGAAGGGGGACGTATTATGGGGTCCAACTATTGAAGATACTTTTCATTGGTGTTCTCCTGCTGTTGCTTATGGCAATGTATACATAGGCTCTGGTTTAGGCGGGGGGAAATGGTCCATGGGTAAATTTTATTGTTTAAACATTACTGATGGAAGTCTTGTATGGGAGCGTTCAAGGCTGTATATGAGCCGTGGTTTAACTACCGTCTCCTCTGGTTGTTATTCCCCTGCTGTTGCAGATGGGAAAGTTTATTTTGGTTCCAATGGATGGTTTACAAGTAATTTTTACTGTTTGGATGCTTTTACAGGAGACACAATATGGACGTGTAGAAGGTTCTCGATTTGGGGTGCTTTTTATTATCCTGCTGTAGCGGATGGGAAGGTCTTTGTTGGATTTGATGGTATCTATAAACCTAACGGGAAGTTGGTATGTTTTGGAGAATAAAATGAATAAAAAACTCTTAATTTTTGGAATAGCTGCTCTGCTTATTTGTATTGGTCTTAGTGGATGTTTTGAGGGCCAAAGTAGCGAAGAGCAACATTTTGTTGGAACATGGGATATGGAAGGAATGGAAACCACTATTACGTTTTCTTCTAATGGTGCAATGAGTGGTTTTTTCGTGGGCGATTATGAAGTTAAAGATGACAAATTAGTTACTTCATCTAGATATGCTGGAACGGTTAAAAAAGAATCATATAATTATACCTTTTCTAATAATGATACAAGATTAATTTTAATTCACCTTAATACAAAAGTTATACATACTCTTATAAAACAATAACAAGCAGAAAAAGACCTGGCAAATATAAAAGACTAAAAGTTCAGTTATCTGAACTAAAAACTCTCTCTTTCTATTTTTTTATCCTTGAACTACTGTTCATATGGAAAAATATTTATCATAGAAAAAACAATATTATAATGGGGGTTTAGATTGGAAGTAAGTATGAATTTTTAGGATAATCCTACTTTTTCATACTTTTCTTCCTCCCTCAGCTAGACCCTTTTTTATTTCTACAATCCTTACAGACCTTGTGATAAGGTTTTCCATCCTCTGTTTCAATACGGATATAGTAATTGATTCCTTTGTTTTGACCACATTTAGGACACAGTTTCGTAAACATAACAGATAAATCAAGGGCTTATGTTTTTAATATTTTAATGAGGTAGACGAAAGTAAAACTCTCCCTTCTTTCTTTTTTTATTATGTTTAGTTTTCATAATGAAAAAACCTATTTTCGCATAATTAGAACTTAGGCTCTGTTATAATCTTAGTTCTCAAAACGCCTTCTATAGATTTAATCTTTTCAACATCTATACTTTTGAGTTTATCATAACTATCAGTTTCAATTTGAGCAATAAAATGATATTCCCCTGATGCAGGATGAAGTTTAACAATCTCAGATAGTTTAGAGAGTTTATCATAAACCTTATGCTCATAATTCGAGGTTGCTTTAATCAGAATAAAACCTACAGTCATTTTATACTCCCTCTCTTCTTCCTCAAATATTATAATCATTTATTCTTTAAATATTTAATCAGTTTTGAAACTACCAATTAAATCCAATATAATCGATAAAGGTTCTTTTTTAGAGATCTTTATCCTGTTTCCATTTTCATCTTTAACAATTATCTCTGAATCATAATGTTCAAGATGTATAAGGTATCCATTGATCTCCCAGGTTTTCACATCTAGTAGCGTTTTACTTGTCATAAATCCATAGAAAAGCTATTTTAACGATATATATCTGATGTTATAATTTGTATCAAAATTTTAGATTTTTAAATCAATATATACCAAAATAAGCACGAAAGTAAAAAAATTATAATAGTTTTTTAAAAAATGTTCAACTTCATAAGATATTCTTTTATAAGAGTTAAATAATAACATTATTAAGGATGATTGTGAAGAGTGCATTATATCCTCTGTTAGTTCGCTAAGGAATTTCCTCCTTCACAAATCATTCCTTCCTTATCACAGATTCCCATAAAAACCCATTCTACTCCTTTTTTTTTATCAAGATACTTATTTAAAGATATAAGTCGATATATAAATGTTAAGGAAGAGTTTGTGGAGAAATATTTTATACTAAAAATCCTCAAGTTATTTTTTCCACAAGCCGATCCTTCTCTAAAATAGTTTTGGGTGGGGCGGAATATGACAATAGGATCTAAAAATGCAGAATTAATAACAGGTTTTTTTTTATTATCAATTGGACTAATAATACTTCTTTTAACATTATAGTATGATTAAGACTAAAAAATCTCTCTTTTCTCTTTATTTTTTAGGAGATTCCGGAAAATATTTATCATAGAAAAAACAATATTATAATGGGGGTTTAGATTGGAAGTAAGTATGAATTTTAGGATAATCCTACTTTTTCGTCCTTTCCTTCCTCCCTAAATCTAGACCCCTAACAATACCTTTTTATTTCAACAAAAGTTATCATTATTGAGGAAAGTCGGGAGGAAACAATTTTGATTCAGATACCTTACCATTCTTCCCTTTTCCTCTCCGTAACAGAATCAAAAAAATATTCATATTATCCTTGAGAATACACCTATCTCAATAAAGCAAATACCCAATGTAACATTCTTTCCAAGTCCAATTAAACGTAAGAACCCAATCCATGATATGAGTGAATGGATACCAAAGCGGGAAAAACAACACGGATTTCGTATAGCCTTACTTCATGGGAGCATTGATACAGTCCCAGATGGTACAATCCCCAGTAATGTTGCTGAAGTCCGTGACTTAGATTTTGTCTTTATTGGAGATTGGCATAACCCTACCAAAGTAGATGATAAAACGTATTATTGTGGATCTTCTGAACCAGGAGGATTCGACGAGGGGCATGAAGGACAAGTTCTTGTTGTTGAGATTGAAAAAAACATAACAGAGGTTAAATCGGTTATTGCTGGTAAACTTGCATGGAACCGAATAGAATTAAAAATGGAACCAAAAGAACTTGGAGGATTGGGAATTGATAGTCTAATTCAAGCAATAGAATCTATAAAAACCATTCCAGAAAATACAGCTATTCGTCTACACTTGTCTGGATCATTGTCATGGGATGAACTAAATGAACTAGATCAATTACTTGCAAAATTACAATTGCAGGGATGGGCATATGTGGACGTTGAAAATGTGCAAGTAAAATCTATGGATGAAGTAAACACAGATGATTTTCCAGATGCTCTATGCGCAGTAGCACAAAATATTCTCCAATCAGATGAAGATATTGTTGTGAAACGTAGAGCATTAGCAATTCTAAAGAATAAGTTGGAGGGAGATCTATGACGCTACAACATATTCAAAAAATAACATTATCTAACTGGCGATGTTGGAAAGGAGAATCTAAATTAGATAATATCAAGAAAGGATTCGTTATTTTTAATGGCCCAAATGCAATTGGAAAATCTGCTGTCTGGGAAGCAATTATTGCAGGTTTACTTGATAAACAACGTGGAAGTCACACAGATAGATTACGCCCAATAGGCTCTTCGGGTTTAGTTCCAATGGTAGAGATAGAATTTTCAGCAAATGATAAGTTTTATCGAATTCGTAAACGGTTTAGTCGCCAACAAGCCTCAAGTGAAGCAACTTTATATGAAAATACTGGAAGTTCTTGGAAACAAATTGAGGAAATGGATGAGGCGTATACATTATGTAGAGAAATCATTGTGGGTACTGAAGTAGGTGATATTTCAAGAGGTGGATTTGATAATGCTATTAAAGATAATCTTATGCAGGTCCTCCTTCCAACACAAGGTAGTCTTATTGAATTAGTAAAAGCACCTTCAACTGTGACCAGTTTAGGTGTTGATAAAGCAATAGCAGAAAGTGCCACTCAATTAGGGCGAATTTTAACAAATATTACAAGTGATATCGATATGTGGAACAAAACAAGATCTGGTTTAATTAAAAGTGATTTGAAAGATCATCTTGATCGGCTAAGTCAAATCGAAGAAGAAATTAAACCATTAGAAAATAATTCCAATAAAATTGAAAATTACGTTAATACCGTTAGGACCATAAGCGAAGATCTTGATGATATGGGAGACACAACATTACGTATAAAGGAAGCAGGCGAATTACGCACTCAAGCAGAAGGGCATAGAAAACAAAGAGAAAAAGCAAAAGTATTATTAGACACAATCAAAGAAGAAGCAGATAAAACTGAGGCCTTGTTTACTGAAAGGAATAAGTTAATTACTTCCTTAGAGGATCTGAATAATATACATGAAAAAGCTAAGAGTGATTTAACAGATAAAGAAAAGAAACTAAAAGGATTTCGTAAAACTCTTGATAAATCCTTAAAAAAACGTAAAACGAAAAAAAATGAAATTAATTCACTTAGAAGTTGGCTTGATTTCGAAACACGAGGTGTTCAAGTTGCAGAATTAAATCTAAGTTTGAAGGCAGTTAATACCCGTCTTGAAACTGTAGATAAAGTACAAAAAGAACTTGATGCCCTTAAAAAAGAACAAGCTAAGTTGAACCTTCCTGATAAAGAAGGCTGGTTGGAATGGGATAAACTTGATGAACAATTGAAAGAAGCTAAAGGTAAAAAGGAAGCAGAATCTTGGCTTATCTCAGGAAGTCTTCCAAAAGGTTTTTCACTAAAAGTAGATGGGAAAAAAATTGATTATGCTAAAGTTACTGGTCATGCTTCTACTCAAATCCATGTCACATCACCAGATAAAAAACATAGTTTCATCGCAGAATCGCCAAAAGTGGAAACTGAAAGTTATGATGAACTTCTTGAATTAGTTACTAAATTTCTAAAACGATTTGATGCGAAAGATATTTATGAACTTCGTAACCAGCACAGTCAATCAACTGTACTTAACACAAAAATATCAGGAGCTGAGAGTCAAATTTCAACAGCATTAGGTGCAAATACACGTGATGAACTTGTACAGGAAATTGGTCGATTAAACGGTGAGTTGAAAAAATTAAAATCCCTTAAAACTCCAACCGTTGGCAAACCCGATGGTGAACCAGAAGAATGGCAAATTCATTACAATATTGCAGAAGATGCTCTTAATAAAATACAATCTGATATTGATGGAGAAAAGGAAATTGTTGGTTCACTAGATGCTGATTACAAATCTGCTAAAGTTAACTCTAACGAAGTAAAAGAAAAATTAAGGAAGATTGAAAGTGATTTAGTTGAACACAGAAAGGAATTTGGTAATGATGAGGATCTTAAAAAGACCTTTGGAGATAAATCCAAAGATGTTGCTAAAGCTATCGAAATGTGGAAACCCTTAGATAAAGAGAAAGATATGGCTGAAGAACAGAAGCTAAAGGCAGCTCAGAATCTCACTGGAAAATTGACTGAAACGATAAAAAAGCAGGAAGAGATAAGTAAAATTGAAGGTAAACTTGCTGAATTACGAAATGATGATCCTGAAGGCCAACTTGTCGTCCTTAGAACAGAACAATCTCGTCTGAAACAATTGGCTAAGTCAGAGCAAATTCAGGCTAATGCTTTACGATTACTTGAAATTGCATTAGAATCAGAGTTACAGAAACACATTGAAGCAGTTGGTGGCCCAATTCAAGAAAGAATACAAACTTGGCTCCAATATATTTTACAAGACAATAGTGAACTAATAGTATCTGAAGAAGGCCTTCCTTCAGTAATTCGTAATCCTACTTCTCAGGAAATTGAATTTAATGAACAATCATTTGGAACTAAAGAGCAACTTAGTGTGCTTTATCGTCTTGCAATTGCAGGTCTAGTTGCTAAAAATTCAGGCTCAGGCGTCTGTCTGATGTTTGATGACCCTTTTGGATATGCTGACAAAGGACGTAGAGAGCGAATGCTTGAAGTTATAGAAGCAGAGGTAGAAAAATATGGACATCAAGTGCTCTTGTTCACATGCCGTCCAGAAGATTTCATTGGTCATGGTAGTCACTATCCTATTATCGGTACTATAGAAGGCACATCAACATAATATGATATTTTAAAATATCTTTACTTTTTTTCTTTTCGCCAAATCATCTTTTAAATATAAAACTTGAAATTTGGACTTGTATGTTCAACATAAGGATTAGATACCAAGATTTCACCTACAGCATTTGAAAAACCAATTGTAACAGGTTGAGAATATCCTAATTTACAAGCATTATAATTTAATTTTGTTAAACCAAAAATATCACTTGTAACTTGATCAATATTTGAATCTCCATGTTGAAGATCTATTCGTAGCGGAATTGGCACCTCAGATCCATCATAAGTCTCTAAGCGCGATTTAAAACCTGTTCCCCACAAATAACTTGATTTATCATTGATTTTAAGATATGTTCCACGAATAACAGGCATTCTTCCAGGCCTATATAACTTCAATTCAAATCTTGATGTTGGTCTAACTCTCACACCAACTAATTTTACATTATCAGGACATGCTTCTTTATAACCACTAAATTCTTCATTCGAAATAATAGATCGCGAATGAAGAAATATTTCTTCTAACTTTTCTCCTTTCATTTCGCCATATGTTGTAAGAATTCCTTCCAACAACTTTTTTGCAGAATCTTTATCCAGATGATATTGTTTCTCCAACGGAGAATACCATGGCCCTTCATCCCCAAGAAATACAATACCATCTCCTGAATCTAAAAACATTTGAGCGGCGCAACACGCAGTAGTATCCTTTTCTGCAGGTTTTATTTTTTTAAAAGAAATTCCAATATAACATACACCTTTTCTTGCAGTAAATAACTTCCAAGGTTTACCTCCAGCCTTGTAATAAAGAGCTGTAGAAAGATTCCAAGCTCTGTCAGATAATTGGGTTAAACCACGTTTTTTATCTTTCTGTTTATCATCTAAAACTAAAGTTGACTCCCTGATGATTTGGATAGGGATACTATATGCCATAGATCTTGCTTTTATTTGACGTCGAAAATCAAGAGAATAATTATAAATTTCCACAGTCCATTTTTCTGAATCATCAATACCGGTCTCACCAAAATCATACAATGATTTCTGACCTCTTCGTCTACCATTTATTTCTTTTTTTGAAGGTTTATAACCTATGCCTCGACTCACTTTTGATTTATATCTGCAATTAAGCCATACTTCATCAGGTACGATACACACTAACACATCAAATGATTCATCACGTTTTTGAGTTAACTTTATTCCTTCAAGATATTTGTCAACTACAGCAGAAGTTCGTTTATAATGATCCTTCAATAATGTACAATTAAGTAACTCATTTCGATTAATCTCATAAGTCCAACTCGAATTTTTTGGCCAACTTGATTCAAATGCAACATCAAAACCAGGAAAATCAGGCCAAATTTTTTTATTCTTGTCTCTATCAGTAAGTATTGGTCCATTCATTTTTTCAGACCATCTATTAAAAAAATCAATACCCTCTTTTGTTCCTAAGACGCCATAAGTTATACTTTTTTTATGAGATGGAAGATCAGTATCATAAGGACCAAATAAAGATAAACCATCATGGGGATCATGAACCTTTTGCCCATATCGAAATTCAATTAATGGCTCAGGTAAAACAGATAGTTGATTCATAGAAGAACCTCCTCAACATCTTCAATATAATCTTCATCTTCAAATTCAACAATTTCTTTTTTATAAGATTCTTTGTTAAGATTTTTTTCATTAATTGATATTGGTGATTTAAGTTCAATTGGTCTTGATGGAAATATTATTTGCTCATCATCTGAATTACCAATGACTACTTTCTCCCCCCCTTCTGCTAAAAAACTTGTAATGGCTAATACTCTATTGATTAAATCATCATTCCACCAATTTTTCCTAACAAGTTTTCTACAAGAATTCGCTGTTCTTTTTGTAAAAAACATACCATTTCTATCTGTGATATGTAGATATACGTTGATATAAAGTATAAATCTTCCAAAATCATCTTTTCGAACATTTAAAATCGGTGAAAGATAATAAACAAAATCTGATCCACCTGATTTTTTCCTAATGCTGGTTACTGTTACACGAGTTTTATTTTGTTTATAACCTATAAAATATATTTTATTATTTTCTAACAAACCATCAGGAAAATAAAAATTATTATTAATTCTTAAAAGACCTTTCCTTGAACAAATCATATACACAGATTTTAGCAATAAACTTTTTACAATATTTTCAACTGATATCCCATCAATATCTGATTTATTGAACCATTCAATTTCATCAACTTTCTCAATTAAATAATTATTTTTTATATCTTCAGGAGGTTCATGAAAAGAAAAAACTGTTTTAGTATCCTTCATGTAACAATCCCATTTATAAGATAATTCTTTGATAGAGCTCTTTGTAGTTATCGTTTTAAAACTAAAAATTTTAATTCTATCTGGTATTTTTTCAATAGGAAAAAAATTCGTTAAAATAATTTCTTCAGTATCACTTATAAATCTTGAATTTGTAAATACATCAGCTACAATTTTTTTCCCATTCTTGAGGTTTCTTGGAGCATCAATTGAATTAAGTTTCTTCAACAGTCTTCTCAAACCTTCAGCCCAACTCTCATTAAAAGGAATATATACAATATCATTAGTCATCCAATCCAATTCAGTACTACTGAGACCATCTACATTCAATGGGATAAGAAAGTCAATACCTCGCTCTCTACCAATATTAAGTACCATAGTTCGTTCTTTGATAGGATTTGGTTTATCGATTGAATTATGTGAAAGAAGCGCAATAACTCTAAATGTTTTATTTTTAATTGCTTTATCTATATCCTTTGGATAAGATTCTCCACCTAATAATTGAAACCGATCACACCAAACCTTATATCCTTCATTAATAAGTTTTAAAGTCAACCATTCTGCTAATTCATAATCTTCAGATGCATAACTAATAAACAAATGCTCTCTTTTTTGTATCTGTTCCATTTTCAACCTTTAATTTAAGATAATTTTGGAACAATAGTTACAACATCTTTCGAACTTTTAAACTATCATCCCCATTATCTACAATTTTTTAATTGTTATAAATATCATAATCGAATGAGTTAACATTTATAATAATTCTCCCTTTGATTATATACGCTAAAGAACGATAGATCAGATAATTTTATAGGAAAAATCCTAACATAATCATTAATGTCAAGGAGATTACCTAAAGAAACAATTGAAGATATTAGAAAAGGAGTGTTGTCTGGAAAATCAAAATATCAAGTAGCAAAAGAACTCAGAATCTGTGAAACAACTATTTATCGACAAACAAAGGATATTTATCATATAACCATTAACTTCTATTGTCAGATCTTTTGTCTATTTTATGTTTATCACTCAAAGTTAACATTAAATCTTAAAATCTTTATTCATTAAATGAAATAATTCGGTATTTCATCAAATTTCAAATTAAGCCAACTAAAATTATTATTCAAAAATTTTATTAATAATTAGATTATTTAATTTAATAACTGGTGTAATATTGAATGAGAAAGATTCAAGGGAATTTATTTGTTCTGTTATAAATATTTTAACACATTTTCTACATATAATAAAGAATAAAATATCATTAAAAAACACAGTTAGTATCAAGCAAAAAGTTACAAAATCTTCTAAAACTCCTATAAAAATTAAAGGGAGTAATGAAATACTATATGATCTTTCAATAAATTCACTAGAACATCAATGGGATGTTTTTAAACATGCAGATACAAAAATAGCCACCTCTTTAGCAGTATCGGGTACAATTTTATCATTATACCTAGGACTTCAAGTAACTCAATTTAAAATATTTAGTAATATAGCAATTGAAATGCCACTTATTTTATTTTCATGGATACTTTTCATCGGCATTATATTATTTCTTTTACTTGCAATATATTATAATTTTAAAGCCTTTATCCCGCATACTTTTCATCTCCATCCAACAAGATTGATTTTGAAATATGCAAAAACCTCAAATAAGAAGGCAAAAAAAGAAATTACCTTAGATCTATCTGCTTTATTTCTGAGGAATGATAGAGTTATTACGGATAAATATATAAATATTAATAAAAGCAATACATTTTTTAAACTAGGAATTTCATTACTTTTACCTTCTATTATGATCTCATTAAGATTAAGTATCTAATTGGAGTTCAATATGGATAGTAAAAAAAAGAAAAGAAAGGATAGATACCTCAATATTGATATAGGTATTGAGAGTACTCCCACTTCAGGGAGTACAACAACAGATGCAAATACAATAGAAGCAGTGCATGGACACGATTCTGAACTCTTAGATTTAATTAGAGATAAGTATTGTCCGATTTGCCAGAAGTATGTTTCATGGTATTACCATAATTGTCCAGATTGTAATAGAAAATTAGAATGATTAGGTTTTTTATTCTGGTAAAATCCTATCTTAGTAAATATAGCAGTCTTTCCAGCATTGGGAAACGTTCCAAGAACCAATAAAACAAAGGATTATGTGTTCTTGGTATTGTAATCTTGTGTTCAGACCAGTTACTCATAGCGTTATAAACATCTTTTGTTTGACAATACAAAATATAAACTCCTTCATCCCACCATCTACGCTCTTTCGTGAAATTAAACCCAGACCTATAAGGGCCATACCACTTAGAAGGCCAATCATCATTAGTTTTGAATCTATACCAAATATCAGTACCCTCTGGATCATTAGATGTATAAATAAAAAGGTATAATTCCTCAGGTTTACCAGTTGTAGGACCATCAATAATTGGATCATCTGGTGGTTCATTACCATCTTGAATCCAAGCCCAACTTGTATCAAATGATTGATTACCCTTGTTATCAGTAACTGTAAAAGAGATTGTATAGTTACCAACCTTTGAATAACTATATTTAGGATTCTGCTCATTTGAAGAATTACCATCGCCAAAGGCCCAATGAAAATTATATGGTGGATTACCCCAATATACAGTTCCTTCAAAATTAACCGGCTCTCCCATAAATCCATAATATGGACCATTTGCTTCTGCTATAACATCTGCAAATTCAAATGCATGAATATAACCAATATCAGTATAATTAGAGCCCCCTCTAATAAACCATGATGTAACATACACAGTCCCATCAGCACCAATAGCAGGACTACAAAAAATATTCATCGTATCATATGGGTGATAATCAGTTGATAAACGGGTTTGCCATTTCAGAGTACCATTTGGATAAAGACAACAAAGATAGCCTTTATCACTATCAATATCAAAGCCAGTATAACAAAAATAAATATAACCATCAGCACTAATTGATGCAGGATTACTATCTGATATTGAATCATCAAAATATTGCCAAATGAAACTACCATCATCTGGATTAAGTGCAGTTATATAATCACTATGTCCAGAAAGAATAAGTGTTCCATCAGGAGCAATAGATGGGTAACCAAACCAATCATTTTCTAAAAAATCTACAATCCATTTTTCCGTTCCATCAGGATTCAATGCTACTAACCAATGCCAGAATGTAGCATAAATTGTCCCATTGTCATCAATTGCTGGTGGACCTTCCATATCGTTGTTATATTTCTCATAACGCCATTTTAAAGTCCCATTAGGATACAGACAGAAAACACTATTCGTATAGGGTCCACCAAAATATACGTTCTCATTTTTATCAAGAGCAATAAACCATATATAATCCGCAGCATAATATTGCCATTTTAGTGTTCCATCAGAATATATTGCGTAAACTATTCCATTAGAAGTAGCAGTGTATATAGTTCCATTTGAATCAACGACAGGTTCACAAATATAAGCGCTTTTAATACCAAACTTCCACTTTATTGTCCCATTTGGATATATAGAATATAAATATTCAGTAGTCCCAAAAATAATACTGCCATCAGGGGATATAGCAGAAGATTGATATTCTCTTCCGTCTAATTCAATTTTCCATTTCATTGTCCCATTTGGATATACGGCATGATAACCCATCGATGAATCTCCAACATATATTACACCGTCCTTGTCTATTGCTACACTTCCACATAAAGGGGCAGCCGCAAAATATTTCCATTTCTCATGTCCTGGATTATTACTTGTGTTATATTTACTTAAACCTGTTAATTGTGCGTTATTCTTATACATAGGCCAGATATGTTCTTGCTGACTGTCATTTGGGATATTAGTTTTGTCAGTTTTAATGAGAGTATTAGTAATGTTAGTTTGTTGATTTGAAACTGCAACTAAAGAAGATGAAAGCAATAATATTATTATCATGAGCGGAAATACGTATTTTATCATACAAATACTCCAAAGTTATTATTCGTTAGATTACGCTTCTATTATTTAAATATGCTATATATATTTGAAACAAAATAAAATAAATTTGTTTTAAATAGAGCGAAATAGATTATTGTGCAAAACGCCTATTTATTGTGCAAAGCCATGAATCTTAAAACATATAAATAGAAGAGAGTCTAGCTGAGGGAGGAAGAAAAGTATGTTAAAAAAATCATATTTACTTCCAAACTAGACTCTTTATCAGCAATAGTATTATCTAAAGATTGATAAATCTTATCTTAACAGGTACAGCAGTCTTTCCAGAATTGGGAAACGTTCCAGAAGCCATTCATACCACTGATTAGTGGAAGTTCTTGTTCTTGGGATATTAATTTCAAACTCTGACCAAGGACCAATAGCACCATATACATCCTCACATCTAACCTTCAATATATTTCTACCTAGACCATGAAATCTATATGTAAAATTACATGTTTCGTTACAATTATAAGCTATGGTACCACCTGATAGTTGGTAATGTTCAAGATCCGACCAATGGTATATTTCATATATAAATTGTATCCGATGATTATCTCTGTCCCATCCAGAGAATTTAAATAAAATTTCTTTATGTCTTCCTCCAGAAGATGGTCCAGTGAGTATTGGTTTTTCAGGTTGATTATTATAAATTATTATATCTTGAATATACCAAGGACCAAAAGCACCATGAATATCTTGAGCTCTTATCTTAAAAGTAAAGGTTCTTTGATCTTCAATATCATACCACGTCTCACCCCACCTATAGCTAATATTCACTGTTTCACCAGAATCATGATAATCAGACCAAATGAAATATTCTTCACCTCCATCAAATAAATATCTAATTTTATCATTGTCACCATCTATTGATTTAACTGAAAAATTTATCGGATGACCTGCAATACCCTCAGAGAGTCCTAATACCTCAGGTTCAGTTGGATAAGAATTACTAAGAATATCTACTGAAAGAGTATCAGACCAATTACTTGCCTTACCTTTAATATCCATTGCTTTTGCTTTTATATTAAAAATTCCATTAGTTTTCCAAAGATGAGATGTTTTTCCTGCTAACCAATTACTAAACGGACCAATCCATTTGTTAGATGTTTCATCTCCCCAGTCAAACTTGTATAAAACAAAATCATAATTAGAATCATTAGATAACGCTGAAAAATTATATTTTACCCATTGATATCCTTCTGTTGGACCAAAAATATTTGGTATATCAGGTTTATTATTCACCATTGAAAAAGGATTCATAAGAGGATAATTATCTTCTCCTTTTCCAATAGGAATATCATAAGGTGTATCACCAATACCATCACCATCATCATCAATCCCAGTATAGTCATCCCAGAAATTACCCTCTGTTCCATTATCCCAATTATTATTTCCATAATTCCCAGCATGATACTGAGAACTATCAACGAAATTATTATGATAAATATCATTATATAACGATCCTGATTTAAAGTAAATACTTATATTATTATTTTCAAAAACATTTCCAAGGATCTTACTCCATTTAGTTATATATCCTGCATAGGGATCAATGAAAATCCCATAATTATTATTTGAAAAATAATTACTAGTTATTTGATCTCTATTCCAATCTTGAATATGATAATTATAAATTCCACAATAATTATCATAAATACTACAATTACTAATAAAATTCATACGTTTACCAAGATCAATACCTATATAATTATTAAAAATCTCACAATTATAAATATAATAATACCCACTATCGTGATAAGTAGAAGAACAAGTTTCTATACCTCTATAATCATTATCATAGATCCTGCAATTTTCAATATAACAAATATATGAACTTTGAAGAGTGATGCCACGATATTCAAAATTTCTTATATCACAATTAATTATCCTAATATTTGACCTATAATAATCACCATGAGAATAGCTTCCACCAACCTCAATTCCAATCTGTCCATATTTACCTCCAACAATATCACAATTAGACACTGTCACATTATTACCTTCTAATTGAAGCCCAGGATAAATACTTGTATATGTGCTTATAACTTTAAAATTTGAAAAATTAATATAATCTGCCATCAAACGTATTCTTTGTTTTAATGGATTTGAAATTATTTTTGTTTCGTCCCTATTTTCTCCTATTATATTTAAGGTTTTTTTCGCTATAAATCCATCATATTCTCCATTATATACAAATATTGTGTCTCCGTCTGATGCATTCTCTATTGCATCCTGAATCTTTGAATAGTTTCCAGGTCCTGTTCCACCTACATAAAGAGTATTACCATTTGAGATTGGTTTTATTGGATTTATAATATCTGCTATTGTAGGTTGTACTCCTAAACTTAAGAATAAGATAACAACACCAATTACAAGAGACTTATACAACATTCTTTCCTTCATATTCTCTTCTCCATCCTCATAAAATTATCATCTATTATCCATTAGATTCCATAAGTAAAATATCTTTGCACCCAGCCCGAAGATTATTCCATGAAATGTTTTCTCAACCTTGGAACCATCGTTTAATACTTGAAATTCAACATGTAAATCAAATAATCCAAACATATATCCTACTCGTCTAAAATCCTTAAAAGTATAGATGCTCCAAAAATCCATTGTATCAGGTTTCATTGGATGTGGCCAGACAACATTTAATTCTTCAAAAATAATTGTACCATCTCTCTCTGTAACAGTTATTGAAAATTTGTGGTAAATCTCCATATCATTATTATTTATTATTCGTATATGGAAAACATCACTTCTAGAGATTAAATCTACAATATACGGTCCATCACATCTCATCTCAATATTATCCGCTAAGTCACCATCTATATGGTTTGATTCTATTGAAATAGGTGATGAAGTTGCCTCTCCTGGAATAATTGGGACACAGGAAATTATGAAAATATAAATAACCACAACTATCAAAGTTTTGCCTAAAAGGGTATTTTTTTTATCCATACTATTTGACCTCCCTCATTATTTTACATCCAGTTGTGGATATTTAAATGTTACAACAACAAAGAAAGCAGTCTTTCCAGCAATGGGAAACGCTCAAACAGCCAATGATATGATGATGCTCTGGCTCTTGGTATATTAACCTCCAGATAACCCCAATCACTCTCCAAAGCAGAACAACATCGCTTTATTACCAATAATCATACTTTCGAATCCAGCATAGACCTTACC
>DAOVGR010000061.1 GCA_030672305.1 Thermoplasmatales archaeon
ATTCCACTGTAATCCTGCACCACCAATTGCATAAATTTTACCATTAACGACCCCTAAACCCAAACTAATTCTTGGAGTTGGCATAGACGTCTTAAATGACCAAGAATCCGACTGAGTATCATAGACTAAAACACTATTGAGTTTATCCCTAGGACCAAGATATATAGAATCAGGAGTTCCATGTAATATGTGACACCCTCCAATAACATATATCTCATTTCCAACTGCACATATACCAAATTCCGCTCTTCCGTAAGGCATAGGTGTCTTTGTTACCCAATGGTCGCTTATTGGGTCATATGCTTCAACCGTGTCTAAGAACCCACTATCATTGTATCCCCCAATAACATATATCTTATCATTACATGAGACTACACCATGGCCAACTCTCGCAGTTGGCATTGAAAGTTTTGTTGTCCATGAACCTTTTCCATTTGATGAAGAAGCAGCATCTGAGATAAAACTAACTCCTAAAGCTACAACTATTGCAATTATAACTAAAACCATCCAATTTTTTCTAATTTTTATTTGATTCATATTTTTCTTCCTATATAACTCAATTTTATTACTAATTAACTCTATTAATACTTATACTTTTTGATAGTAATATCCATAAACCTCAAAGGTTGTAGTAACGTGAAAATAAGACTAATGAACATTAGTCGAATTGAGTATTTGATAATGTTTAATACGCTACAGACAAACAATGTTTGTCAGAATTAGTACTAAATTTTGTTTAGTGCGGAAATGAAATCAGAATAAAAAATTGTTAATTTATGATCTGGAAGCATGACTGTGATTGTGTGAGACGTGTCATAAATATTCCCTGGTTCTTTTCAAGCATGTGTTTGCATGGTTTGTGTGATTTGATCAAGGATTCCTTGTAGACAGTATTGATCGGTATCTGAACCTGTTCACAGCGTATTTCACAGGCTGTGCTGCTATAGGATCTGTGGCTGAATCCTGTGAAGAACAATGCAGTATACCTAACCATTGTCATATTCACAAGGTTCATGGGTGGATTGTTGTGAGGGTTTGTGGTGAAGTTTGTTGTTGGATTTGTGTGTGAAGTACGCGCCCGCGCACGCGCGTGGAGTACGTCATGGATGAGTTTGTGTGTGGAACTCTGTGAAAGATTTCATGCAACAAGATTTGTGTAACAACTTCAACAGCGATATCGTTGTGATGATGTCAAGGATGGTTTCGTGAAATTATTTATCCAACAACTCGTCCAACAAACTCTACAAAAGTTCTTACAGCAATCCATTGTTGCGATGTTTGTTGGTGGATTCCAAACAGTAATTGGAATAATCGCCATCATATTTGGTATATTTTAGTGGAGTATTCCTCAGGGTTTGGTTGCCTTAATAGTGGGTCTTATATTGATAACAGGTATCCTTCCGGCAATACCTGCTTTTGGTAAGCACTTGGAAAAACTAGCGAAATGGCTCGGTTCATTCCAAACAATAATTGGAATAATAGCTATAATAATTGGTATTTGGGGATTACTTTAAATTAAATCTATCTCTATCTTCTTTTTTCTTTTTCAACTATACATAGTTATTTAGAACTATTGTTCTAAATTTAATCATCCTTAAATCCATCAGACAAAAGAATGCTGTTAGAAAAACGAATGATTATTAGCACAATGATTTCTGGGTGTTTTTCTTGTACTGTTCTTCTAGGATAAAACGGTTAAAACTCATCCATCTCTCACTCCTTATACAACAGGAATGGTTTAAGAACATAAAGAGGTTTCTATGAGGGGTTTTTCAAAACCCTCAATATTAATATCAATCCAAAATCATAATATGAACTTTTAAATTTCATCCTCAGCCAAAAATAATAAATATTATATTTATACTATCATTCTATCTGGAGGCGAAAAATTATGAGCATATCAACAAAAACAATAGTAAGTATTTTTATAATTACCTTATTACTTTTACCTATATCTGCAATAGCAGGAGAAACAGTACAAATATTAGATAGAGAGGATTTTGATCCATTAGTTGATATAGAAGTTACAGTTGAAATACAAAAAATCCGATCTTTTGATAAGTTGGATAAACAACTAAATATACTTCCATATAATCTTGCACTAATACCTAAAAGAGAATATATAGATGAAAAGAGTGACCCTGATTTTTATTTAAAGGTGATAATTAACAACGAAGAATTCACAAGTGATATTTGGGAGGATACAAAATATATGTATACTCCTGATTTTTCCCCAACATTAAATGTCCCAGACAGTCAAGAATTTGTAAATATAACAATTCAACTTTGGGATTGGAATGAGGATGATGATGTTCTTTGTGATATTGGTAACGAAGAGGATGATGTAGATGTCACATATAGTATTAGAACAGGTCATTGGACTGGTGAAGATCAACTAAATGATCCAAGTGGTTACGGAAGACTTAATGGATGTGATGACGGAACTATTTATACAAGAGATCGAGATTGCGAGCTTTGGTTCAACATCTATCAAAATGATTATGATGGAGATAAAATACCATATTGGACAGAGGTCAATATTTATGGTACAGACCCTGAGATAGATAACACTGGTGAGGATGCAGATAGTGACGATGTACCTATTGAATGGGAGTGGAAATGGGATTATAATCCCCTCGTTGTAGAAAATCATAAAAATCTTGATCCCGAAGGAGATAGTATAGACAATTATGAAGAATATCTAACTTCTCAATGGGATTCTGACCCCTTTAGAAAAGATATATTTATTGAGCTTGACCAAATGGAGGAGAGCCCTCAAGGGGAAGCTAGTATATTTCCAGACGGGGCTAAGGAAATTCTTTATACTGCATATAACAGACAAAACCTTGTGTATCACCTTGATGATGGAAAATGGGATGAAACAGGATCAGAAATGATACCTTTTGATGATTATATTACATGGTGGGATCTCAATAGTATATATCAACAATATTTCCTCCATGGAGATCAATATAACTGGAGACGTGGAGTATTTCATTATGGAGTTTTAATATATGATTATGATGGCCCTCCAGGAATCACCTTTAGACCTAATAGTTTTCTAATAGCAAGCAAAGGTTTAGAAGAAAAAGCAGAAATTCAATTTTTTCAAAGGGATGAGGTTTATGCTAGTTGCTATATGCATGAAACTGGTCATACACTTAACTTCAGACCAATTCCCGGACACAATCGATTTAGCACTTCCCCATTTAGACTTGGCTGGTGGCTTACTCGGTCTTATAAAAGTTGTATGAATTATGGCTATATGTATTATACCGTGGATTATTCAGATGGCTCACGTTTATTTCGAGATTATGATGACTGGAGTAGAATGGATCTTTCCTATTTCGAAAGAGAATGGTATTAGTGAGAACAATTAAAAAAAACTTAAGCGTTCCTTAGACCAATAGTTTCTTTTGCCCCTATCCCAGGAATTCTAAGTTTCTTTTCAAATTTGTCAATAATTGTTGTAAATAAAATTGTAAATACCAAATAAATCATGGCAATAATTGCAAAAATCTCAATAAATTTAAAGGTTTTTGCTGCAATAAACATACCTTCGGCTGTTAACTCACGTACCTGAATAATATAAACAATTGAAGTATATTTTAATAGATAAATAAGTTCGTTTGACCATGCAGGAATAGATATTCTTAATGCTTGAGGAAGAACAATATTTTTAATTGATTGCAATCTGTTCATTCCAATAGTTCTAGCAGCAATCATTTGTCCTGATGGAATTGATTGAATGGATCCTCTAAGATATTCAGCTTGATATGCACCGGAATTAAGCGATAAACCTAAAAGAGCCGCATCTATCGGTGATAAAATTATTCCTATTGACGGAAAACCGAAATAGATAATAAATAATTGTACAAGAAGTGGTGTTCCTCGAATAATTTCAATATAACCGATACAAATTCCTGAAACTATCTTATTTCCATAGACTCTTCCAAGAGCAAGTCCAACACCCAGTAATAAACCAACAACAAGTGAAATGAATGTAAGAATGAGAGTGATATAAAGACCGTCGATAAGACTTGGCAATGATTCCATAAAAAATTCAATAAACTCTGACGTCTTCTTTCCTCCTCACTCCTTACCATATAATGTTGAAATTCTTCCCAAAAACTCCTTTGTTCTCGCCTTTTTTGGATTTTGAAACATTTTATTTGGTGGGCCACTTTCAACAATAATTCCGCCTTCCATGAAAATTATTTCATCAGCAACATTTCTTGCAAATCCCATTTCATGGGTTACTACAAGCATTGCAACTTCACCAGCAAGTGATTTCATAACATCAAGAACATCACCGATGAGTTCAGGGTCAAGTGCTGACGTCGGTTCATCAAAAAGAATAATTGTTGGGTTCATTGCTAAGGCACGAGCAATACCAACACGCTGCTTTTGCCCTCCAGAAAGTTGAGCAGGGTATTGCTTAGATTGATCTTTTAATCCAACTCGTTTTAATTCTTCCATTGCTTTTTCTTGGGCTTTTTCCTTTGTCATTCCTTTGACTTTCTCAAGACCGATACTAACATTTCTAAGAGCAGTAAGATGATTGAAAAGGTTGAATTCCTGAAAGACAAAGCCAATTTTCTGCCGAATTCTATTAATTTCAATTTTAGGTTTTGTGATATCCTCACCATCAAGCCAGATTTCTCCTTTGTCAGGGGGGTGCAATTGATTGATACATCGAAGAAGCGTACTTTTTCCGGTCCCACTGGTTCCTATTATTACTATTGTTTCACCTTTTTTCATAGAAAAAGTAATACCCTTTAATACCTCAAGATCACCATATGATTTATGAACATCTTTTACCTCAAGCATATGCATAATTATTCCTCCAATCTATCTTTCAACGCCTACCTCAAATCCTGACATTTTGTATTTTTTCTCAAGATAACTCAAACCTTTATTTGCTGAAATTACCAAAATAAAATAAATCAGTCCAATAACTAAAAGCACATGTAATACAAAATCTGGATTATTAACATATATATATCTCCCTTGTCTCATCAGCTCAATTACTCCTATACTAAAAGCAATGGAGGTATCTTTTAACACAATAGTAAACTCATTTGACCAACCAGGAACGGACAATCGAAGCATTTGTGGAAGAATGATATAACGAATGCTGCTCAATTTTGACATCCCTAACGATCTTGCTGCTATCATTTGACCTTCAGGAATCGAGTTTATTGAACTTCTGAAAATCTGGGCTTGATAAGCAGCACTTCTTAAACCAAGCCCCAATATTGCAGCAGAAAAAGGATCTATATCTAAACCTATTTGAAGAGAAAGACCAAAATAGAGAAGAAAGAAAATAACAATAAGTGGAATTCCTCGAAATACCTTCTCGTAAAAAATAATAAAATATGGTAAAGGAAATTTACCATATATACGAATAACTGCTAGAAATATTCCAAAGAGAGTTCCAAGAATCAAGCTTAATACAGTCAGTCCGATTGTAGTTTTTAAACCTTCCATTAGCTGGGGAAACGAATTTGCAAGTATCTCAAGCATTCAGGAATCAACTTTCTGTTAATTCTTACTCAAAATATTTATTTATTAGAGCTGTCCAATCATCAGAGCCAATAAACTTCTCAAGTTCAGCATTTATTTTCTCAACGAGTGCTGTATTACCCTCTTTGACGCCAAATCCGTAATTTTCTCCAGTTATAATTGTATATGCAACCTCTCTATTTTCATTTTCAGCAAAAGCCTGTGCAACGTCCAAATCAAGAACAATTGCATCTAGTCTTTCTGTACCAATATCTAAATCAGCGACCGCGTCAATATATATTTCGTAAAGCTTGAGGTTTTCCTCATCCATCATATTTGTATTAATTAGATGTTCTTGTACCCAATCTGCACCAGTCGTACCGGTTTGTGCACCGATTGTAAGATTTGCAATACTTGCTGTAAAGTTTTCAAGATCGTGTGATGCATTTATTTCCACACCGGATCCCTTTTTAATCAGAACTGATTGATCAGCTTGATAATAAGGATCGCTAAAATCAATTTCTTCCTCTCTGGTTTCATTTATTGTCATTCCTGCAGCGATAACATCAATTTTATCTGCCTGAAGTGATGGAATCAATGATATAAAGCTGATATCTTTTACTTCAACGGTATAATTTAGGTTTTCAAGTATTGTTGTAATAAGTTCAATATCAAAACCAATTATATTGCCTGATGCATCGGTGTATTCAAATGGTGGGAAATCTGCTGATGTTCCAACGATTATTTTGTTTTCTTTTTTTTCTTCAACACATCCTGATAGTAAAATAGCAGAACCTAACATTGCTATTGCTACTAACATGACTAATATTTTCTTTTCTTTTATCATATCTCTCCTCTCTTAAACTAAAACAAAATGATTAACCTTTATTTAAGCTTTTTATTTTTTCTAATGTTCATTTAATAGAGGTTTTGTTTAAAATCAAAGTGTTAATGCTCTTCTAAATTAAAAATATAAAAAAAAGAAAGGAAAAAATGGAAAATTTTTAAAGATAATCTATTACACCTAGTATTCCAATAATTAGGACTATTAATCCAATGATTGTTTGAAATCCACCAAGCCATTTTGCAAGTCTTTCAAGATGTTTACCTAATGCTGGAATAGCAGGTAGTATTCCAATAGCCAGTATTAATCCTGCAAAAATTGTTACTAATGCCCATGGAAAACTCCAATAATATAATCCTGCAATTATTACAATAATTCCAATGATTGTTTGGAATCCTCCTAAAAACTTTGCAAGTTTTGCAAGATGTTTTCCCATTGCAGGTATTGCTTCTAGTAGTCCTACACATAGAATTAATCCAGCTATTATATTTAGCCATTCTATCATATTTCCTCACCTTATCTTTATTCCATTTTTAATTTAAAATTAATTAACTCCTTATAGCTATTTCTATTTAATTAACATTAATTCGTGAACTGATTTATGAAAATTCATAATTTAAACTAATAAATATAATTATTTTAAACGTATTTTAATTTTATAGAAAATGTATATAAAATGTATCTATATTCTATATATTTAAAGTTGGGGAGGTATCTTCAAATGAAAAAATATACAAATCTAAAACATGTTATAATGATTTTTTTACTAATTAATGCATTATTTACACCTTCAATAACGATTGATCAAGTATCAGGTGATATAAATGATCCACCTATAGATTCAGATCTGGTCAATCAGACTATTGTAGAAGCAAATACCAATATAGATACATACATGTACAATGACAATAGCACAGATGATGTAATTACTCAGACCTATCCAGACAATACTGAATTGAATGGTTCGATTGACGATAGAGTAGAATCAAATACCACCTCTAATGGTAATGAAGAAAGACCTATTGACTTCACTGCTGAAAATACAGGTAATTCAACCGATTCTAACAATACTACATTTAATTCTAGCTCAGTGAATGATACTCTAATTATTACAGAAATTCTAGATTCAGATTGGAACGGAGGAGGAACAATTAATTCCACTGATGAAAATACAGGTAATTCGACCGATTCTAACAATAGCACATCTAATACAACTACAGTGAAAAATCTAAAAAAAAACGATATCAATTCTAGAATAAACTCAAAAGCAAGTAGTCCTATTGGAAGTGGTGGTGCAATTTGGACAACAAGAGATGATTGTGGTACTCAAGAGCAAAATGCTAATTGGTATTGTTCAGGGGATGTTGTATATATAAATGGAGCAAATTTTCAACCAAATAAAGAACTAAATTGGGATATAACAGGTTTACCAGGTTCATGTGATCCAAATACTGCTGTAGCTAATGGTACTCATAATTCTGGTGATGATGGCTCTTTTTGTTTTTCTGCGTACACTATTAAAACTGGTGATTGTGGTGAATATAAAGCAAATGTTGAAAATAAAAGTGATAATTTTAAGGTTAAAATTTGTAATAACCCTCCTATTGGAAATGATGACTATGCTACTGTTACAGAGGGAGGTACAGTTACATTGCTTGATTCTGGAAATGACAGTGTTTTAGATAATGATACTGATGCTGACGGTGATCCATTAACTGCTGTTTTAGTAAGTGGACCCAATAATGGTTCATTAACTTTGAATAGTGATGGGACTTTTAGTTACATCCATGATAGTGGTGAGACTATCAGTGATAGTTTTGTTTACAACGTTTCTGATCCTTCCGGTGCTTATGATCATGCAACAGTTTTTATATCCATTAACTCACAAAATGATGACCCTGTCGCAGAAGATGATTATGCAACTGTAGACGAAGACTCTACAGATAACCAAATCGATGTATTAGATAACGACTACGACGAAGACGGCGACGGACTAATCATAACAAACGTCGGAACAGCAACAAACGGACAAACCTCATACAACACAGAATATGCCTACTACACACCCAACGAAAACTACTGCGGCTACGACCAATTCACATACACCATAACCGACGACAACGGAAGCAACCCAATAACAGCAACAGTATACATCACAGTATCATGTTCAAATGACCCACCTATAGCAAACAATGACAGTTATTTAGTAAATGAAGGTGATACTCTTAATGTTGTTACTCCTGGTGTATTAAATAATGATGTTGATTTTGATGGTGATCCATTAACTGTGATTTTAATTAGTGGTCCTTCTCATAGTGAAATTTTCATGTTAAATGGTGATGGTTCTTTTAATTATGCTCATGATGGTAGTGAAACGATCATTGATAGTTTCATTTACAATGCCTCTGATCCCTCTGGTGCTTATAGTTATGCAACAGTTACAATAACAATTGACTCACAAAATGATCCACCAAATACCCCAAGTGATCCTCACCCATATAATAGTGAATCCAATGTTGATCTTAGTCCTGTTTTAAGTGTCAATGTTTCAGATCCTGATGGAGATGTTTTAAATGTTAGTTTCTATGATGCAAGTGATGACAGTCTTATTGATGTTGACGTTGGAGTATTAAGCGGTGGTATTGCTAGCGTTGTTTGGAGTGATTTGAAATATACAAAAGTATATTCATGGTATGCTGTTGCAAACGATTCGCAGTTAGAAAATAAATCAAACACTTTGAATTTTATCACCAAAGCACCTGTTGGAGGAGCTGCTAGTCCTCCTGATGCTGATGCAAATGGGCCATATTATGAATCTTTAATTAATGGTACCGCAGAGGTCGAATTTGATGGATCAGGCAGTACGGGTTTTATTACATTGTATTCTTGGGAATTTGGTGATGGTGAGATAGGTGAAGGTGTTTTCCCAATTCATAACTATACGGCTCCTGGCAAATTTTATGTAAATTTAACTGTTTCAGGCCCTGGTGGATCTGATACAGATCAAACCTTTGTAGTTATTTCTGAAAAACCAAATAATCCACCTGAAACACCTACGATAATTGGTCCAATAACCGGTCATAAAAACACTACTTACGAATATACAGCTTTATCCTTTGATGCAGATAATGATACAATCACATATTATTTTAATTGGAATGATACAACTAATCCTACTATAATTTATGATTTGCCTAATGGTACCACTACAACAGTTATTCATAGTTGGGATACCTATGGATTTTATACAGTAACCGTAAAAGCATCAGATAATAAATCTGAATCTGGTTCAACAATCTTAACAGTTTTAATTGACGTTGTTTGGATTGAAGATATTGGATACCTCATTGATGAAAATAGCAATGGGACATATGATTCATTTTACAGTAATGAAACTAATGAACAAATTTCTGTTGAAAAAGAGGATGATTGGATATACCTTATAGATAGTGATAGAGACGGTAAACGAGATTATGCTTACAATCAAACAACAAGAATCTTAACATTATATTACAACTTTATATATGATAAGTTCCTAAAGATATATCAAGAGGAGACACCTGGTTTTGAAGTAATTTCTGTATTAATAATGATGGCACTAGTTATAATAATCCTACGACGAAGAAAAAGATAAACCTATAAATTTCTAGGAAAGTTCAGAACTATTTAGTCTTCATCTCCCAGACGCCATCCCAGTCCTTGGGAGGTGGATTTTTTATAAAATTCTGACAACGTTTTATAAACACATGGGAAGCACTATCATCCGAGAGTTTTAGTGCTTCGTTAAAGGATTTTATAGCAGGATTCCACTTCTTCTTAAAATAGAGTTCAAGACCCTCCTCAAAAAGTTTGATAAAATCTTGCTGCTTCTTACTGAGATTATCTTTTTTCGAAAGTAATTCATATATAAGGATTGGTTTTTGCTTACCTTTTACCTTGACCGCATCAAGCTTTCTTATCTCAAAGGTGTCTTTTACAATCTTGTAGGTTTTTTCAGTAATAATAATATTAGTTCCATACAGTTTGTTCAAACCTTCCATTCTGGATGCAAGGTTTACATTATCACCCATTGCAGTATAGTCAAATCGAGTTGAGGAACCCATATTCCCAACAATAGCATCACCACTGTTAAGACCAATTCCAATATCAAAAGAGGGAATACCTTCATTCTTCCACTTCTTCTGAAGCTCACGAAGCTTTTCTACCATCTCTAAGCTGCTTGAGCATGCTGTTTCAGCATGATCAGGTTTATCAAGAGGTGCTCCCCAAAAAGCCATAATAGCATCACCCATGTACTTATCAACAAGACCCTGATCCTTTATTATAATAGATGTCATCTCAGTTAGATATTCATTTAGAAGATGAACAAGCTCCTCAGGTTCAAGTCTTTCTGATATCGAAGTAAATCCTCTAATATCTGAGAAAAAAATCGTAATATTTCTCTTCGCCCCTCCCAAGTTAATCATGTCAGGATTTCTAATGAGATTATCTATCACCACAGGAGAAACATATTTTCCAAAAACTGATGTTATCCACTTTCTAGTTTTTTCCTCTGTACGATAGTATACAACAACAACTGCGATATAGACTAGAGATATAGAAAGTAAGGGGTAGAGTATGTTCAGAAT
Organism: Thermoplasmatales archaeon; assembly: GCA_030672305.1. Classification (GTDB taxonomy): domain Archaea; phylum Thermoplasmatota; class E2; order DHVEG-1; family DHVEG-1; genus SG8-52-3. Next base: position 10,978 of record DAOVGR010000061.1, read on the forward strand.
AATTCCTGAATCAAATGAATAGATAACAGAAAAGAAAATATATGCAATAGCAAGCAATACAACAAGAATAGTAGCTATATGCATCTTAAATTTGAAGAGTAAAAAACCAGTTAATAGAGCAAACAGAATAACAATGCCAATGCTTGAGACATCATCCTGATAATACAAAAAATCCTTTGTTAGAATAGATTGTACAAGATTTGCATGGATCTCAACACCAGGCATAGCATTATTTGATATCGGAACTACATAATCATCATGCTCAATTGGTGAAGTAACACCGATAAGAACTATCTTACCTTCAAAATATGAGGGAGGTATATTATTGTTATAAACATCATAAAAGGATATGTAATCATAACCATTAGGTTCTTCATAGAATTTTATAAGCATTCTGTTGCTTCCCAGGTCTGGTGAAATTCCAGTATATTTACTAACAATAACAATAGAAAAGTGTTCATGGTCCTCAATTCCTGATAATTGAGGTATAAAAGACCGTATCACTCCATCAGAATCTTGGTAAAGATTAACAAAACCTATATCAAAATCCTCACCTGGAACACCTAAGACATCATTTGGTTTTAGTAGAGTTTCTCCAATTAATTCACCATTTTTGTGAGAAAAGGAAGTATACTCCATTGCCATGACAACATTATCTGTCTTTAAGGAATCAGCTAGATTGGAATCATTTTCAGTATTAGTTGTTAAATCAAAGATAATATCTATTCCAATAATAGAGCTCTGATTCAGATTCTCAATCACATTTGCATAGTAGTTTCTAGGCCAAGGAAACATACCCAGCTTTGAAAAACTATTATCATCTATTGCCACAATTACTATTTCATCAATGGGATTACTAGGCGAATAGAACGCATCAGAAATCTTAGATTCCCATGTATTTAAAAAACCAGCAGTCATAAGAAGGGCAACAATAATTGAAATGAAAAGAGAAATAAGAAGTGTCTTTGTTAGTTTGTTTTTGAGTATGCCCGGCATTACAAATCACCGGTTTATGAAAATTCAAAAAGTTTTCTAGCCCATTCAGGTGTATCATCTGGTAGAGTCCAGTATCCTAAAATATAACCCTCTATTAAAGCTTCTAGTTCTTCGTCAGTAGGACCACCTAACAGTTCTCTTAATTCTGGTAAGAATGGTTCAATTCTTTTGTATATTTCTTCCTTTAAATCTCCTATTAATTCTTCATCTTTCTCTTGATTTTCATTAAACCAGTCGTCGTCTTCAACAGGTTTAGTTTTAGGTTTTTCATCAAGTTTTTTTGGATCAACTGTTAAAGATAAGTACTCAGGTACCTCAATTGAATATAAAGGCTGACCGTTTTCATATGTAGTAACATTAACAGTTCCATTACCAACAGTTACAGAAATATTTCCATCAGCCAGGTAATAAAAACCAAAGGATGTTCCACGAACGCTAGCAACTGTTGTTGGAGTTTGGACTTCATAGTTGTCAATTCCACTAATCTTTGAAATAGTGTTCCATGTTCTTCCAGAATTCTGTTCTATCTCAACACTTGTTTCATCCTCTTCTATAAGTTTACTGATAGTAACTTCTGTGTTATTGTCAAGTCTTATAATACTACTCTTGAAAAGAATTATTGATGCAGAGGTATTGTCTCCTGTTTTAACTGTATCTGATTCGAAAAGATCCATTCCATTCTCAGCTGTGGTCCATGTACCTCCTGTTGATTTATATTGTACTTCTCCAGATTCAATAACCAATTGAGCTTTTAACTCATCAGCAGCAACTTCTGGATTTAAGGCAATCCATGCAAATACAATTATACAGATTATAACTAATACAGACATAATTAAACTTAATTTTTTTCTTGAAAAACCAGGTTTTTCTTCTGATTCACTATTTTTCGATTCAATTGGTTTCTTGTCAACCTGTTTATTTTTAGATTTATTTTTCGATTTTTTTTCCGCCTCTTTCCCCATTTCATCCTGAAATTGTATTTTTATATAAAAAGGTTTGGAGAGGCATTATATTTTCTTCATGTTTATTTTTAAATTTATTTCTAGGAAAATAATACATTTTTCAGAGATACTGATGGATTGCACTGCTAAAAAAAAGAGTTTAATATACTTTTAATTAGGAAATATTTTTAAAGGCCGAAAAGATGCTCAACTGATTAAAATGTACGCAATAGTTTATTTAAATTTTAGTGGTAGCAAAGATGAGTTTAAAGAGGCAAAGGATACTTTAAAAAAAGTAGGAGATAAAATTGATGGTTTAGAGCTAGTGGATATATTCATACCCTCAAGCGAATGGAACTATGCTGCTCTAATAAAATTTGATAAATTTGCAACATTTGAAAAATATATCAAAAAAACCAGAGAAGAACCTATCACTTTCTTTGCAAAAAGAGGACTTCATCCTCCACCAAAGAAACTTGAATTGCTAGTAGATATTGACCATTTAGAATAAATCTTATTTTCTATTTATTTAATATGGGGGACAAACTCTTCGAATTAGAGTAGATTAGATATTTAGGCCTAGGTTACCATATAACCAAATGTTGGTAAATACTGATGTTACGTAATGATAATATACTTTTTTGAACATTATAGTCCGTTAAAATAGAGAAAATTAAAAAAGGGGCAATTATTTAAGAATTACATAAGGTTCTGGCTAATGATGAGGGAGGTTATAGTATGGAAATCAAAAGAGCTGATGTAAGTGACGTACCAAAAATTATGAAGCTTTTTTTAAAAACCTATGGTCCAGATTATCCTTTCAAAACATTTTATGATCCGATGTGGCTTACTAAAAGTATCTATTCTGACGATAATATATTTATAGTTGCAAAAGAGAAAAAACAGATTGTTGGTACAGGTTCAGTTTATTTAACAGCAGGTGGATTTTCTGACCTGATCGGTGAATTTGGACGTCTTGTAGTAGACCCGGAATACAAAGGAAAGGGTGCAGGTACTAAAATCATGAAGGGGCTAATGGACTCAGTCTCAAAAATGATCCAATTTGGCTTTGCTGAGTGTAGGGTTGTTCACCCAGGGGCTCAAAAGATCAGTGAACGATGTGGATTTTACCCAACTGGGTTTGAACCAAATAAATATCGACTTGCAACAGCTAGAGAAAGTGTTGTTTTTGTTACAAAACTCTTCAAACCAGCTCTCTCATTGAGAAGGAATAATCCTCGAGTTATTGCTACTATCTATCCAATGGCTGCTAAAAGTATGCAAAATCTTGGTTTACCAGTAGATTTAATTGTTGAGGATGATGTAGATGGTTATCCCTCAGAGAAGTCTTTTGATATTAAGGAACTACAATCTGAGGGTGTATCACCTCTTCTTCGTATTGAACGCGGTAGACTTAAGAATCCTGAATTGTTCGGAAACCTAAGTTTGAGTTATGGATTTTTCAAGATTGCAACCAATCAATCACATTACTTAGTTGCTGTTGATAAGGGTATAACATTAGGTGCGATTGGATTTACTATTGATAATATTGATAAGAAGGTAAAAGTACTGGAACTTATTGAGTTTGATGACGAAGTAAAAGGATTTTTATTAGCGACACTTGTTAAGCTAGCACCACAGAAATATGGTGCTCAATATATTGAAATTGATGTGAGTGCGTATTCTCCTAAAATGCAAAAGACCTTAGATAGATTAGGATTTGTTCCAGTTGCTTATTGTCCTTCAATGGTTTTTCGTGGAGTAGAACGACTTGATGTTGTACGGATGGCTAAACTTAATTTTCCACCAGATGTAAAAGATATTATTCTAACTCCTATGTCAAAAGATATGTTTAAGCTTGCAATGAAAGATCTAGAATGTAAAAAAATTGGTATGGAAATCACAGAAATAACTAGAAAATCAGACATTTTTCAGGGTCTTTCAGAGGGGGAACTATCTCAACTAGCTCAGATTTGTAAGATGGTTTCATATCCCGCAGGTAAAACCATATGTAGTGAAGGTGACTGTGGGAGTGAAATTTTTGTTTTGGCAGAGGGTAAAGCCTCAGTTAGAGCCAAAAGAACTGGAAATAAAAAATCTAAAATTGGCATAATTCATCAGGGAGAGATTTTTGGTGAGATGGCAATTATTGAGGATTTACCTCGTGTCGCTGACTTAGTTACAGATGTAGATTCTAAACTTGTTGTAATAGACAGGTTTGAACTAGAAAATCTGATGAATAAAAATAGTCATCTCGGTAAGATAGTTATGCAGAACATGGCAAAAGGACTTTCCAGAAAATTACGTCGGATTTAAGCATTTAAAAATAAGAGATTAAGTAAGCGTAAAGATTTTTAAGAAATCTGTGATGCCATACAATATAATTGAGGTTGATTACATGATAATACGATTTTTAGGTACTCATAACGCAGAATCAAAAGACACAAAGCTTGCTTCATTTGTCATTGATAATGTCTTAGCAGTAGACGCAGGAAGCCTTGCTTCAGAACTTACTCTTTCAGAACAGGAAAAGATAAAGGCAATTCTACTTACTCATGGACATTATGATCATATAAGAGGAATTCCTGCTTTTGCTTTCAACAATACTGATCACACAACTAAGATTTATGCTACTTCTCAAACCTTTAAAATCCTTTCTTCTCATCTTGTAGATGGAGTAATCTATCCAAAATTCACTAAAAAGATACCATTTTTTTTAGAAAAACCTTCGCTTAAGTTTATTGAGATTGATCCATTTGAAACTGTGAATATTTTAGGCTATAAGGTCTTACCACTTCCGGTAAATCATACGATTATATCAGTTGGTTTTGAAATCACTTCAAAAGATGGAAAAAAGATATTTTATACTGGCGATACTGGGCCAGGTCTTTCAGCTCTATGGAAGCACATTTCACCTAATCTAATCATTTTGGATTTAACATTTCCTAATAGACTTGAAAATAGGGCAATTAATTCTAAACATCTTTGTCCAAGATTATTAAAAAGGGAATTAAAAGAGTTACAAAGAGTTATGGAGTATTTCCCAAAAGTTGTTATAACTCATCTAAGTCCTAGAGACGAGGAAGAAATAAAGAAAGAAGTAAATGAAGTATCAAAAGAACTGAAAATTCCAATTGATATCGCCTGTGAAGGTGATAAAATTAGTATCTAGAGAGGATTGAATGGGTGAAAGTAGTCCTATTAAAAAATATGACCTGATTGTTCTTGGGTCGGGGCCAGCAGGAGAAAAAGGTGCTGCACAAGCTGCCTATTTTGGTAAAAGAGTTGCAATGGTCGAAAAGGATTACTATTTAGGTGGTGCAGCAGCTGGTACTGCTATACCTAATAAAACATTGAGAGAAACATCACTTGCACTCTCTGCAATTCGCTCTCGTCATCTTTATGGCGTAGATCTTTCACTTAAACGTAGAACCACAGTTCAGGATTTTCTACATCATGAACGTATTGTAAAAGACGCTGAACGTAAAAGGGTAAAAAATAACATGATGTTACATAAGGTGGACATCTACAAGGGTATAGGTTCTTTTGTAGACAAGCAAACAATCAAGGTTGAAATTCGAGGAAAGAAACCTGAATTTCTTAGAAGCGACACCATATTAATTGCAACAGGATCAAAACCTCGACGACCTGACAACTTACCAAAGGATCTTCGTATCTATGACTCAGATTCAATACTCCAGATTAAAAGATTACCCAAAAATATGGTAGTTGTTGGTGGAGGTGTTATTGGTTTAGAATATGCGTGTACTTTTAGTGTGTTAGGTGTTGATGTATCTTTAGTTCACAACAGAGATATTCTACTGCCTTTCCTAGATCGTGATATCTCATTTGCACTTGAGAATAACATATCAAAAATGGGAATTAATCTTTATAAATCTGAAAGTGTGGAGTCCTGTAATGTTAAAACTAACAGGTTAGAGCTAAAATTAGGATCAGGAGCTATCATTAGTTGTGAAGCAATAATGCTTGCGACAGGTAGAACTAGCAATACGGAGGAACTGAATCTTGAAGCTGCCGAAATTACCCCTGGAAAATATGGCCGACTTGTCGTAAATGAAAACTATCAGGTTATACATCCCAAAACAAAAAAGCCGGTATCAGGAATTTATGCTTCTGGAGATGTTATTGGTCCACCAGCTCTTGCTTCAACATCAATGGAACAGGCTCGTTTTGCTATGATAAAAGCCTTCAATCTTGAACCTTACAAGGAACATGTTGCACCAATATTACCACTTGGAATTTACACTATTCCTGAATGCTCTATGGTGGGAAAAACAGAAGAAGAATGCCAAGAGGAAAACATAGACTATGTGGTAGGAAAAGCTTCATATAATCAGAATGCTCGTGGTATGATAATTGGTGATAACGATGGATTCTTAAAGTTGATCTTTGAATTCAACAATGATTTAAGTCAACCAATGAAACTTTTAGGTGTACATGTCATTGGTGAAATAGCCTCTGAATTGATCCATTTTGGTGTAAGCGCATTAATAATGAATGCTGGAAGTGATCTATTTATTAATACTTGTTTTAACTACCCCACTCTTGGTGAACTATATAAATATGCTACATATGAAGCAATGGGCAAGCGAGCGAAGCGGATTAAGTTGGAATAGTTTTATAATCCACAAAAATTGATGGGTGAAAACAAATTAAAAAAAGTTATTTACAAATAAATTATATCTCATTTTTGATTATTTATGGTAGATCAAATAATTATAAATGTTGATGAAAATAATATCACTAAATACCCTCCTACATGTTTTTTAAATCAAAAAAATGAAGGATATTTAATTAAGCAGGAATGGTTAAAAAAACGTTTTTCTGAAGGATTAAAAATTAAATTATTATATTTGGAAAAAGAGAGTAAATGTAATGGTTTCATTGAATATGTACCTGGAGAGAATACATGGAGAGCTGTAGATGCTAAGAGATATATGTTTATACATTGTATATGGATGAATCCAAATAAATATAAAAACAAAGGATATGGATCACTTCTTATAAAGGAATGCATCAAAGATGCAGAAAGAAAAGATAAATTAGGTGTTGCAGTAATAACCAGCGAAGGTCCATTTATGGCAGGTAAAGACCTTTTCTTAAAAAATGGATTTAAGTCTATTTCTTCAGCAAAACCTTCATTTAATTTATTGGTTAAAACTATAAAAGAGGGGCCCCTGCCAAAATTCATGGACTGGGAAAAGCAACTTAGCAAATACCAAGGTTTGAATATAGTATATTCTTATCAGTGTCCTTGGGTTGCCAGATCTATTAAAGAATTAGAAGAAATTGCAAAGAAAAATGGATTAAATTTAAAATTAACGGAATTAAAAAATGCAAAAGAAGCGCAAAATGCTCCTTCAATTTATGCTAATTTCAATTTGATATATAATGGAAAACTCCTTGTGGACCATTATATGTCAAATAGAAGATTTGAAAATATACTAAAAAAAGAAATAAAATAAAGGTTTATTCTTCTCTTTTTAGCATACTTCTATAGCAAGGGTAGAAATTTTCGATTTCCTCAAGCTGCCATAATAAAAAACCAATTTCCTCACTTAAAAGACCTTCTCCATTAAATCTTTTAATCTTTTCCATAGACGTTCCCTTCTTCAACATATATTATTTCTAACTCATAGTATTTATATTTTCCTATAAAAATGTTTTAAAAAAGTTACAAATTATTTAGAATGGTATATTATAGTAAAAAATTATATTATACTATGTTACATAAAGAATCTAAAAAATTATTTATTTTTTATGATTAAGGTAACAAATAGAATTATTAATAAAACCAGTAAAATCTCAAAACCAGGAGTCTTAATACTTGGGGGCTTAGTCTTTTTATTAACATCCTGATTGTTATTTAATAAGATATTAGGAGATATTACATTTTCATCAGAACTACTTGTATATATTCCAGTTTGCGTATTATCACCAATATAATTGTTTGTAACATTATTGTTATTAGACGAAGTTAAGTATATACCATAATCACCATTTTTTATTAGATTTTTAATAATTTGATTATTAAATGAAAAATCAAGATGTAGACCATAGTTATAATCTGTAATATTATTTTCAGATATTAAGTTATAATTTGACCATCTTCCAAGATAGATACCTCTGTTATTTTCAATAATTGTATTATTTAAAATAGCATTATTCTTAGAGTCATATAAAACAATTCCAAAATTACTATGACGTGTTATAATATTTCTACTAATATTGTTATTAGATGTATTTATAAAACGGATTCCTTCATAATTATTTGTAATAATATTATGTGAAATATTACAAAATTTAATCTCTGAGCCAGAAATAAATATCCCTATATTACTTTTTTGAATGGTAAATCCTGAAACAGTAATTCCAGAGGATTTAATCAATATAGAATATAATCCATCATTTCCATAAATTGTAACATTGTTTTTATCTGCGCCTATAAGACTAATAGATTTATTTATAATTATGTTCTCGGAGTAATTAGCAGCATATACTAATATAATATCACCCTCATTTGAATCATCAATAGCATCTTGAATTGATGTGTAGTTATAATCCCCAGTACCTCCTACGTATAGTGTATTACTATATCCAGCGTTACATATTTCATTAGTTAAAGAAAGATTTATTGCGAAAAGGAAGAGGAGGAACAGTATTGTTAATGTGCAGACTCGATGTAAAATGTTGTTACTTTCCCTCATTAGTATTGGAATTGATGATAATATCTTATACTTTTCCAAATTTGAAAAAAAATCTAGCAGGAGGATTTCCTGCTAATAGCAAAGTTATAATTTAATTTATTCTGTTGCCTCAATTGTTATCTCCATTACATCAGTCATGTCGGTTAATCCCCATTGATCTGTAACAGTTAATGTAACATTGTAAGCTCCGTAATCAGCAAACTCATATGTGAATTCACTTGATGTATTAACCGCAGTATCATTAATTTTCCACTCATAGGCCAATAAGGCATCTATATTGCCATCAGTCGATGTGCTATTAAATGTAACATTCATGTCCAACGTTGTATACATGAAGCTAGCAACAGGTGCTACATTTCCAACAATAACTGTTTCTGAAGCCGTAGTTTCATCGGTTGAATCACTCACTGTTACCATTACGGTGTATGTCCCATTTATAGCATATATGGTTTGTGGATCTGCCTCAGTAGATGTATTTCCATCACCAAAGTCCCATAAATAGGTTAAATTGTCATTGTCTGCATCGGTCGCTGTGCTATCAAAATCTACTGTCCCTCCATCCATTGATGTATTATGATCTACAGTATAAGTGAAAGAAATTACTGGGGCATTATTTGCTGGTTCTTTCTTCTCCTCTTCAATACATCCGCTTAGTGTTGCAACTAGCAATGCTATACACATAGAGATTATTATTAGTTTTTTCTTCAAATTTCTCTCCTCCCAATAAATTAATGTCTATATATGTATCTATATTCAATATATAGTTCACAGGTCAGATGATAAATTTAGTATTTATCCTTTTCGAATTTTTTGAGGGTTTAACAATACTTTCATTGAAGTAGAGTAATTGTTTTTTAATGAATAATTTTATAATAACCATCTCTATTACAATTGCTGGGTGCATAGTTCTCCAATTAATGGAGGTAATTATTTTGGGGAAAATAACAGCACATGATTTAGCTAAGAAACAAAAGGAAATATCTGTTGCAGAATTCTTTGAAAGAAATAAACATATTCTTGGATTTGGAAACCAAACAAGGGCATTAATTACTAGTGTAAAAGAAGGAGTTGATAACGGTCTTGATACCTGCGAAGAAGCCAGTATTTTACCAGATATTTACGTAGAGATAAAAAACCATGAAGATGGTGAATGCAAGGTCATAGTTGAGGATAATGGCCCGGGGATAGTAAAAAAACAAATTCCACATATATTTGGCAGACTTCTTTATGGTTCAAGATTTCATGCTATTAGACAAAGTAGAGGTCAACAAGGAATAGGGATTTCAGCAGTTGTTCTTTATGGCCAACTGACAACAGGAAAACATGCAAAGATTATATCAAAGGTAGATGAGGATAGACCTGCTGCAGTAATAGATCTTGTCATAGATACAAACAAAAATCGTGCAGAAGTAATAAATAGAGATACAGTTCATTGGGATAAACCGTGTGGAACTCGTGTTGAAATAAGCATAATGGCCGATTATAAACGAGGGAAACGATTTGTATATGATTATTTACAAAGTACCTCAATAGTTAATCCTCATGCCCAAATAACTTACAAAGAAACTGACGGAACAGAACACATTTTTGAAAGGACATCAGAAACATTACCAAAAAAATCAATTGAAATAAAACCCCATCCTTATGGTGTTGAACTTGGAACTCTAATAAAAATAGCAAAGCACACAAAGAGCAGAAAATTATCATCATTTTTGAAAACTGAGTTTAGCAGTATGGGAGATAGAACTACTAAATCTGCTATTGAAAAAGCCAATTTAGATAAAAACCTCAATCCGAAAGAAATGGATAGGGAACAATTTTTAGCATTGCATAAAGCATTTAAAAAAGTAAAAATCATGTCGCCATCAACAGATTGTCTCTCACCAATTGGAGAAACTTTGATTAAAAGAAGTTTAAAACATGAAACTCAAGAAATCTCACCAGAATTTATAATAACTGCTTCAAGACCTGCTTCAGTATATTCTGGAAATCCATTTCAAGTTGAAGTAGGGCTTGTATATGGTGGAAATCTTCCTAAGGAAGAAACAGTTAAAATTCTACGTTTTGCAAATCGCGTTCCACTACTTTATCAGCAAGGTGGTTGTGTGACTACACAAGCAATTTCCTCTATTGACTGGAGAAGATATGGTCTAAATCAACCATCTGGTAAAGGAGTACCATCTGGTCCTGCAATATTTTTAACTCATGTTTCCTCAACATTAATACCATTCACATCAGAAAGCAAAGAAGCAATTGCAGATGTTACAGAAATTGAAAATGAGATCAAACTTGCATTCAGAGAATGTGCAAGAAAAGTTCAATATCATATACATAAAGTACTCAAACGCGCAAAAACACGAGAAAAATTTGATTTAATTACTAAAATATTGCCTGAGATTGCAAAGAAATCAGCAAACATGCTAAATAAACCAGTACCGTCTCTTAATCCAATTATTACAAAAATTATGGATGTTGTATGGATTGAAGATCTTATTGAATATGAAAAAATTAAAAGGGAACCTGTACAGACTACACTTGTAGGAGACAGTCGCAAAGAGGATAGAGGAGGAACAATTACTAAGAGTAGGATCATGGTTGTAAATTATAAACAAACCCCACAGAAATTAAATCTCTATGCAATAATTCCTGAGGATGCTGTTGTTGGTTCAATTTCACCTAAACCATCAAAAGTAACTAACAATTACATAAGATGGAATCTTGAATCTATACCTCCTGCAAATAAAATTGATATTAATTTTGAGCTTGCAGGTCTTGAGAAAGGCGACTTTGATGAAAACGATTTATATATTGAAAATATAAATCCTACTTATGTAATTGGGGCAGATAAATGGGAGGGGGATTAAAATTATGAATAAAGATTATTCCCATGTAATAACAAAAATAGATGCTATAGCTGCAAAAATTTATGATGATTTCCAAAAAACAGAGATTCCTTTTGTAAATCTACCAACGCGTACGAAATCAAATATCAAATTTGATGAAAATCTAAACGTATGGAAATATGGTAAAAATATTACAGAGAGAAATGCAAAGTCACTTGATGGTGCATATATGCTACTTCGTACTATGTATCTGGCTGATTTTATTAAGGAGATGATAAAGATAAACAAGTCATCAACACTTAGAGAGATGTATTATATATCTGAGGGGTGGGATTTAGCAAAATTTCATTCCCAACAAGAATCAAATTTACTTGCAGAAGATTTAGAGGTAATAACAAGCTGTATGAGAGAAGACTTTAAACTTAGACCTGAGGAAGACGGTGCAAGAGTTATTGGTAACGTAACAATTGAAGAAACAACAAGGAACAATAAAAAAAAGAAAATCCATTGCCAGGATGATGTTGGTGATTCAGGATATTCAATTCCTTATAATGTTGAACCTGAAAAATTAACCTTTAAAAGTATCGATGCTGACTTTATGATAGCAATAGAAACAGGTGGTATGTTTGATCGTCTTGTTGAAAATGGATTTGATACTTCAAATAATGCAGTCCTTGTTCATTTGAAGGGGCAACCAGCAAGATCTACAAGACGCTTTATAAAAAGACTAAACGAAGAAGCAAATATCCCTGTTTTAGTTTTTACCGATTGCGATCCATGGAGTTATAGGATTTTTGCAAGCATTGCTTATGGCGCTATTAAAACAGCACATATATCAGAATATCTAGCAACACCTCCTTCTCAATATCTAGGTGTCACTCCTTCAGATATTGAAAATTATGATTTACCAACTGACAAACTTACGAAAGAAGATATTAATGCATTAAAAAACGAACTTACTGATCCAAGATTTCAAGATTCATTTTGGAAAGGGGAAATAAAACTTCAGTTAAAAATGGGTAAGAAATCTGAACAGCAGGCACTTGCAAAATATGGTCTTGACTATGTTACTGACACATATCTACCAGAAAAACTTACTGAAATGGGGATAATAAAAAAATAACTTCACCAGAGTTCATCAGGTGGGATCATTAGATTTTTTAATCGTAGAACTTTTTGGTTGTCAATTTCTATATAGGTCTTACTATATATTCCACCGTCTGTACCTCTTGGAAAAGTGATATCAATAACTTTTTTCCCATCAATAAATTCAAGTTTGGGTTTTCCAATTTTTAGTCTTTTTCTCCTTAAAAGGAAAAAATGTAAATAAAATATTATTTCTAAAAAAATAAATAGTCCAATCAGTGTAGATAAACCAACCATCCAACCCTCAAAACTAAATAAAATCCAATTTGTCCCCAATCCAAGAAAAATTATACCAATAGCAGAAATAACAATTAAAAAAATTAGCAAAATCGTAATAATCAGAAAAAGTCTAAATAGCCAAAAACATCTAGCACTAAGCTTCCTTTCTAAATTACGCAATTCTGCTAGTTTTTCAGGTGTTGTCATTTGTATCCTTGTATACGATATGGTACTTATAAGTTTTTAAAATTTTCTATTTCTCTATTTTTAAAAAAATCTATCAATTTATTTAAGGATTTTCCTCTATGTGAAAATTGGTTCTTCTCATTTGTTTCCATTTGAGCAAAGGTTTTGGTCCCTTTTTCTGGAATAAATATCGGATCATATCCAAAACCATTTTCGCCTATTGGTTTTTTTGAAATAACACCATAGGATTCTCCAATAAAAAGGTCAGGTTCTCTATCAGGTTCCTTATAAGCAATAACTGATCTAAAACATGCCTTTCTTCTATTACTTCCAAGTTCATCCATTAATTTCAAAATTCCAGAACAACTAATTTTATAAAAGATATAAGCAGAATAAACTCCAGGAAAACCATTCAAAGCATCTATAAACAAACCAGCATCCTCAAGAAAAAATGGTTTATCAAATCTCTCTTGTATATACTCTACACCATATAGAGCAACATCTTTAAGAGAATCTGCTTGTATCTCTGGATAACCAAAATCTTTCTGAACTATATCAATATTTAATTCAGAAAATTTCTTTTTTGCCTCTGAAAACTTACCTTTGTTCCCAGTAATAAAATATAATGATCTCATCTGTATCTGCCTCTTTTGACAATCTCTGCGATTTTTTTTATAACAAGATTTGCATCATCTTTCAATTCATTTTTATAACCTTCTAAAACAAAGTCAAAACAGTTAGAATATCTAGAATGTGTTGACTCAATTGCTTCCATTAGAACATGCAAATCTACACCTTTTGCTTCTATCTTACTATTTTTTTCACCAAGGCCAAAGTCAATAAAATGTATCCTATCCTCCTGATAAATCATATTTGATGTAGTAATATCACCATGTATTATGTCATTATTATGAAACTTTGCAATGCTTTCACCTATCATTCTGCAAATACGGATACGTTCTTTTTCACTTAAACCATTTAATATATCCTTAATCCGTCTACCCTTGAGATACTCCATGGTAATAATACCATTTTCTTTATCTACATCAAAAATTATTGGTACAGAAACACCATATTTCCTTGCCTCAGTCATCAGTTTTGATTCTTCCTTTGTTCTATAAAAAATAAGACGATTGTCAATTTCTTTAATTCTATATGATTTATTTATTCTCCTCTTTTTAACTACATCAAAACCCATATATTTTGATTTGCAAATTTTTGCTTCGGCACCCTGATAAATAATTTCTTCTTTATTCACGCCAGGTCACATCCACCATATCGGTTCTAAAACGTTGATCAATAAAACTATCTTCAACTTTTAATCGAATACCACTTTTATACATCAACACACCAAGCCAAGCAATCATAGCTCCGTTATCAATACAAAGATCCTTTGTTGGAACAAAAAAAGATGCGCCACGTTCCTTTGCCATTGTTTGAACCATTTCACGTAATTTTTTATTAGCAGCAACACCTCCCCCTAGAAGAACCTCGTCTTTTTCAGTATGGGCCATTGCTCGTTCTGTAACCTCAGTAAGTGCTGCAAAGGTTGTTTCCTGAATAGAATAACAAATATCTTCTAAGCTTTTATTCGCTCTATAATATTGTTCAGCAGCCGTAAGAAGACCAGAAAAAGCAATATCCATTCCCTTTATCGAGTAAGGTAAATCTAGATATTTATTTCCATTTATTGCTAATTTCTCAATTGCTGGTCCACATGGAAAATCAAGTCCAACAGTTCTACCAAACTTATCAAGACAATTACCAATTCCAATATCTAAGGTTTCACCAAATACTCTGTATCTGCCCTCAGCAAAAGCAATTACTTGAGTATTTGCCCCAGAGGTATATAATAAAACAGGGTCAGTACAATCACTTAATGTTCCACGTCCAATTTCAAGATGAGCAACACAATGATTAACACCAATAATTGGTTTACCAAGTGTAAGTGATAATGCTCTTGCAGCAGTAGCTCCAGTCCTAAGACATGGACCAAGTCCAGGTCCTTTAGAAAATGAAATAAGATCAATTTCAGAAAAACTAACATTTGCTTTCTTGACAGATTCGCTTATCAAATCTGCAATATAAAGAGTATGATGATTAGCAGCCTCACGTGGATGAATACCACCTTGTTCTGGCCTATAAATCTTCAAAACATTTGAAAGAACGCTGCATTTTCCATTATTCTGTTTTACTACACCTATACCAACAGTATGTGCAGTACCCTCAATTCCAATGCATAACATATTAAATTGTTGTAAAGAGGAACAATATAAAATAAATTTGGTTTAAAAATGAAATCTTAAAAATTATTCATCCAAAATATCAATGATTATTTGCTAATTCCAATTTCTGCTTCGAGTTCATCAATCTTCCATTTTTTAACAAGTTTTCCTAAGGGCTTCTCTGTAAAAGAGATATCTTTTGACCTTGTCTCAGTTTTAATATAGTCATTCCAATCCTGAAGAGCTGCCCTTTTATCAACATCGACCTTAATCTGTGTAGCAATTCTATCCTCAACATCTAAATCTAATTCTTTTCTCATAGATTGAATTCTTCTAACAATTTCTCTTGCAAAACCCTCTGTCTTCAATTCAGATGTAATAGTTGTATCAATTAAAAGAATTGCATGTTCAGTTTCAGTTCGTGCGATATGTTCTTTTTCAGTTTCAATAATTTCAAAATCAACTTTTGTAAGATTTATTTTTTCACTGTCAATATTAACAACAATTTTCTTATTTTTAATAAGTTCTTCATATACTTTTTTCATATCCATTTGTTCAATTTTACCAACAACAGCCTTTGATTTTTCTTTTAATCTTTTACCTAAAGTAGAATAATTTGGTTTTATAGATTTAGTAATAAACTTAGATGTATCTCTTTCAAAAGTAATTTCTTTAACATTAATCTCTTCATTTAACAAATCTAAAAGATCTTTTATAGAATCCTCAATTTTTTTATCACAAACAATAATAGCGTTACCAAGAGGATATCTAACTTTTATTCCAATCTTTGATCTAAGTGCTCTTCCTGCTTCAACAAGTGCTCTAATTTTTTCCATTCCCTCTTCAAGGTGATGATTAATTTTCTTATCATCTGCTTGTATATAATTGCATAAATGAACACTTTCAGGCATTTCATTTGTCCTTAAATTTAGATAGATATCTTCTGTTATAAAAGGAATAAAAGGAGCTAATAATTTTGAAAGTCCTAAAAAGACATCATACATTGTAGAATAACCTGCAAGTTTATCACTTGTTTTTTCTTCAATCCATAATCGTTTTCTAGACCGTCTTAGATACCAATTGCTAAAGTCTTCAATTATAAAGTCCTCAATTTCCCTTGCAGCCTTATGTATCTCAAACTTCTTAAAAAAAGAATTTACCTCAAAAATTGTTTTATTAAACCTACTCAATACCCATTTATCCAGTGAATTTCTTTTTTCATATGGTACTATGTCTTTTTTAGGATCAAATTTATCAAGGGATGCATATGTAGTAAAGAAATTGTATGAATTCCAAAATGTTAAAATAAATTTTCCAAGTGTTTCTTTGACAGCTTGCTCATAGAATCTTTTTGACATCCAAGGAGCACTTGCCGAGACAAGATACCAGCGGAGAGCATCGGCACCTTCCTTATTAAGAATAATATCTGGATCAACATAATTTCTTTTACTCTTACTCATCTTCTGACCATCTTTGTCTAGAATTAGCCCTAACGTTAGCACATTTTTGTAAGGATATTTATCAAAGAGAAATGTAGAAATTGCTAGAAGTGAATAAAACCATCCTCGTGTTTGATCAAGTGCTTCTGTTATAAAATCTACTGGGAAATTTTCTTTGAATTTTTCTTTGTTATCAAAAGGATAATGCCATTGTGCAAAGAAAGCAGAACCTGAGTCATACCAGCAATCGATAACCTCCTCCTCACGCTTCATCGGCGATTTACATTTAGGACATTTAATTTTTAGTTCATCAACAAATGGTTTATGAAGTTCAAAATCTTCAGGAAGTTTTTCACTAAGTTCCCTAAGTTCTTTAATGCTTCCAATACATATTTCATATTTACATTTGTTATCAGTGCATGTCCAAATCGGAAGAGGAGTTCCCCAATATCTTTTACGGGAAAGAGCCCAATCTTTTACTTCCCGAATGAAATCTCCAAAACGTCCTTGTTGAAGATGCTCAGGATACCAATTGATTTGATTATTATTTTTAACAAGTGATTCCTGAACCTGTTTCATAGCAATAAACCAAGATTCCATTGCATAATACAAAAGTGGTGAGTCACAACGCCAACAAAAAGGATAATCGTGTTTATACTCATGCACTCCTTCTACGAGCCCTCGTTTCTGAAGATGTTCAATAATACTAGGATCTGCATCTTTTACAAACTTTCCTTTCCATTCCTTTACTTCATCTGGAAAGGTACCATCTGGATTTACTAGTTGAACTACAGGCAGGTCATATTTTTTACCTACATTGTAATCATCCTCACCAAAGGCTGGTGCAATATGTACAATTCCTGTACCATCATCCATTGTAATAAAATCAGCAAGAACCACATACCATGCTTTTTTATCAGGTTTAGCATAATCAAACAGTGGTTCGTATTCAATACCCTCTAGTTCTTTTCCTGAGAAGCCATCCAACAGCTCATATTCCTGCCCTTTCAATATAGTAGCGGTACGTTGCTCAGCAAAAATTAGAATTTGGTTATTATAACGAATTTTTACATATGTTTCATCAGGATGAACAGCAAGAGCAACATTTGAAATAAGAGTCCAAGGGGTAGTAGTCCAAGCTAAAAAATATGCATCCTCTTTTTTTAATTTGAATTTAATAAAAATTGATGGCTCTTCTACATTCTTATAACCCTGAGAAATTTCGTGAGCAGATAGTGCTGTTCCACAACGGGGACAATATGGTACCACCTTATGACCCTTATAGAGAAGTTTCTTATCCCAAGCCTGTTTCAGTGACCACCAAACCGATTCAATATAATCATTTGTCAGAGTAATATATGGATTGTCCATATCAATCCAGAAAGCAATTCTCTTAGTCATTTCAACCCATGCATTTTCATATTGAAAAACACATTTTTTACACTCTTCATTGAATTTTTTAATACCGAAATTCTCAACAGCCTGTTTATCCTCAAGTCCTAGTTTTTTCTCAACTTCAATTTCTACAGGCAGTCCATGAGTATCCCAACCAGCTTTTCTCAGGATATAATAACCATTCATTGTTTGATATCTAAGAACTAAATCTTTCATAACTCTTGTAAGAATATGACCAGGATGAGGAAGTCCATTTGCGGTAGGCGGACCTTCCAAAAACACATAGGGAGTACATCCCTTTCGTTGATCAATTGATTTTTTGAATATTTCATTGCCTGCCCAGAATTTAAGAATCTTTTCTTCAACCTGTTTTGGATTGTATTTCTGTGGCGGGGACTTAATCATCTTTTTTTTCACCAAATTCTCATATCATATACATTATATTTTAGCACCCTAATACTAAAAGACCATTAAAATCATTTCCATCATATAATTTTTAATAATTTCTTATATCATTTGCTTTCATAAACTCGCGTAATAAAGAAGTTGCATAGCATCCTTTTTTTAGGTCAAATTTTAAAATCAATACATTTTTTTCTTTATTAAATTCATCTTTAGTTAATTTATAATCTATTTTATCTATAGAAGAAAGTAAGGGATGTCTGGAGCCATAGGAAGATATTCGTGGAATATCAGGAATAATAAAATCTCTTGGATCAATTTTTTCACTATCAATTATCTTATGTTCAATTTCACCCATTTCACCATCTGAAAAAACCGTATCACTTCCAAATAAAATCCCACTAACAGCAGCCTTTTTTTTTGAAATCTGTAAATTTACCTTTTCAATATTACTTTTACTTACCTTGATCGCATTATCATCAATTACTCCTCTTCTTATTGGTAAGACCATATCTCCAATAATAGCGCTATTCAATGAAAGTTTTCTTCTAATGCGTTCACTTAATATTCTATTAAAAAGATAGGATTGATAAGCATATATAAACATAGTTAGAAGATTTTTTGGCAGTTCCTTTAATGCATCAATATAATTGTTAGGATTAATTACCAATTTATTAAGAATGGCTTTTTCAAAATTTAGATTTTTAGGATAAGATTTCAAAGCTTCTGAATAATTTCGAGTTATCTCAAGTCTTTCACGTAATTTATATGAATCCCTATCTTCACCTTCTATTGGATTTCCAATATATTTCATAACCGCTTTCTCAAAATCATCATTAACAATAAATTTTCCTACAATATGAGTAATAGGTCTAATAATGCCAAAACGTTGAATACCATAAAAGTTTGGAAATCCTCCATATTTTTCAATAAAAGTAGTAATATTTCTAATACGCTCTATACTGATATTTTCTTCAATATTTCTAATAGCAATATCAAATTTGTTACCAATGAGATTACCAATTTTAACTGGAAAATCAGAGCGATAAGCATTTTCAATTTTAACATTTTTTATTTTAATATTAGAGAGTTTTTCAGAAGAAACACCATAAATTGACATAAGTCTAGTGGTTATTGCTCTTTTATCTTTTGTACCTGCAAAATTAATTCTTTGCCGTGAAATGTGTAGTTTGTTTGATAATTCTCTTGCAAGAAGATTTGTTTCCCAATTTTTTGTAGTGACATCTGTAATTAAAAATTTACCATTTTTCGATTTTGATGGATAATTAGAAACCTCACATACTATAAAATCCTCAGGTTGTAACCGTAGCTTTCCACCTATTCCCTTAAAAGGGGTAAAAAAAGTTTCAATACCTACAATTCCTTCAGCTTCTAAAACATTCATCTATTTTTTACTCTTACTTTTTGCGACAAAATTCTTACTGAAGGTCTTTATTTCATCTTCCAACTGTTTAACAGCTCTTTTTAGTATCGCCTCAGGTTTATCTTTTGTAACTCTAATATATAAACGTCTTTTATTAGATTGCGGATGATCAGACATATATGATGCATAATCAACATCTTCATACTCTAATAATACCTCAACAATAGGATTAAGTAAGGTTTCTGTTTCCCCTATTATCTCCAATTCAAGTTCTTTTGCGGTTTTTTTAATAGTTTTTAACTCCATTGATCATCACACTCTTACTTTATGTAGGAATCAAACTTAAAACTTTTTAATATCATATTCTCCATAATCTTCTGCAGTTCTTCTTCTTTCTTTATTTCCACAATTATCACATTTAAGATAGTTATCCTTTTTATATAGAGGATATCTGCATTTTGTACAAACAGACTTGATTGAGCCGAGATCCCTATCTTTTGTTGCAAGCTGAACACTAGGACTAACCTGAGTAATCTTTGCTCTGATAATATCTCCTGGAGCATATTCAGTTGTTGGGTCTTTTACATAAGCATTTGAGATTTCGGAAACACGTAAGGTTCCATTTGTATCTCCAGATATTGGTCTATCTTTACCAATTACATGAATTACCTGTGCTATGATCATGTTTGATCTTACTGAATTAACTTGAGCAAGAACAATGTCTCCTCTTTTTAATTCAACAGGTATGCTAGACAAAGGTTTTATTATAGCTTGCCTATGTCTTTCATCAACATAGTATGTACCAACTCTAGTCGCCCTTATTATACCATCTTCCTCAAAAGTTCCTTCACCAGGTAGTAATTCTTCAGATGTAGATACTTGGTCGCCAGGTAGCATTATTTTGTCTTTTGTCATTATTTCACCATAAATCGTTAATTTTATGTAAGTTTAGGCAATCTAATTGCTGTTTTAAAGGTTGTGGTGTTAAAAAGGATACTAACATTCTGTAAAAAGAGTTATAAATACCATATCTATTTCGATTTCTCTACCTAAAGATATACTAGGTGCAAAAATGGCAAGAAAACCAGGTAGTATGTACAGATATGTTAGAGGTAAACCCTCTACTCGTAGGGAATATATGGGAGGTGTTCCACTTTCACGTATTACCCAGTTTGTACTAGGAAATAAAACTGATAAGTTCCCTGTTCAAATTTTGTTAACCGCACTTGAAAAATGTATGGTGAGACACAACGCATTAGAATCTGCACGTATAACTGCAAACCGAGCTATGGAAAAAAATGTTGGATTAACAAACTACAGGATACAAATTAGAGTTTATCCACATGTTGTTCTTCGTGAAAACAAACAAGCTACTGGAGCTGGTGCAGATAGAGTTTCCCAAGGTATGAGATCTGCATTTGGAAAGGCAGTTGGAACCGCTGCCGAAGTTAAACAAAATCAGATTGTAATGATGGTAGAAACAACTGAAAATTATATTCAAGAAGCAAAGAATGCACTTAGAAAAGCAGGTATAAAAATACCCACACCTTGTAAAGTAACCGTTGGAAAAGCTGCTTAAAAATATTTTAAAAGTATTGGCGAAAGTATAACAAATAGAATTACTAATGATATAACCAATGAAACTTTTCTAACTATTTTATCTAAATTTTCATCTGAAATACTCTTTTTAATACGCTTAACAATTAATCGTATTAAATCATTAAATAGAAAACCTCCGTCTAATGGAACCATTGGTAAAATATTAAAAATTCCAATCATAAGATTTAACCAAGCAATCCAATAAAGAGCGTTGACAATTATCCAAAAAACATCTGGTGTAATAAAACCAAGTGGACCTACAATAGTATAGGAATCAGTAAAAGGAGAAGCAATAGGATTATAACCTTGAAAATAACCCAAAATTGGAATTGATATAAAATTTAATATTCTTAATAAAGGATCTCCAAAAGGATTTCTTAAACGGTCGAGATTTCTTTCCTCATCTACAAATGTATAGATACCAGTATGACCCTTTCCCTTTGAGGAATTTATTTCAATATAACTAAATTTATCAACAAGTCTAATCTCAACATTATCATGAGCAATGTGATCATATATATAGGATATTGTTATAGTATCATTTGCTTTAGTATCATTTAATACAGTTTTATATTGTTCAAATCTATCATCAAGATTATTAAATTTAGTTAAATCTGTTCCATTTATCTCGGTTATAATTGCTCCTTTTTCAATTCCAATCTCATCAGCAGGCGAATCCTCAAACAATTCATAGACGGTTAAACCATTTCCAGGTTGAACAGCGGATATAAAAATAAATGAAAAAAGTATTAGACAAATAAAAAACACAACAAAATTTGATAATGGGCCTACAGCATAAACTCTCATTCGCTTTGTAATCTTTGTTTTTTTCATTTGTTCTTCATCAGGTTCAACAAAAGCACCAATTGGGAAAATTAAATAAAGAATTCCCATCGACTTTACTTTTAAATCTCCCGCAAGAGTAAGAATACCGTGTGAGAATTCATGAACAATTATTGCGACAATTAGAGCTATAACAATATAGAATAGATATTCAATAGGAAGTATTGGATTAATACCAGGTAATATCACATAAAATTCTGCACCAGGCAACAAAGTTGCTCTTTCTTCAGGAGATAATCCAATAATAAATGAAAATTGCCAAAAGAAAAAAAATACAAAAATAATCATACATATAAAGCAAAATACAATTCCTGAGCTCCCATATGCTTTCCAGAATCTTTTTTTACTAGAAATTTTTTTTAAAAACCCTATTCCTTTTGTGGTACGTAACAGCAATGCTGGACCATATAAAGAGATATTATATTTTTTAAGAATCCCTTTTTTATGTAGAATATATACTAATAAAAAATAAAGAAAAATTATGGTAAAAAAAATCAATAAACCATTAATAATTGTCATAATTGGGAGGAGGGAATATGTTTTTCTTTAATTAAGGTAACTAATAAAAAATTATTACAGATAGTAAATATTCCCTTTATTTTTAATTAGTAATTCAATTAGTTTTTTACACCAATTTAACTTCTTTAATTTTAGATTTAAGTCTTTTTTTGCAGGGTAGGAATATTTTCCGATTTTACCATCAAAGTCAAAACCAATTAAATAGATTTTTTTTGCATTAAAATGAGATGCAAGAAAAACTGCTCGATCACCATCAGTAAAACCCCCAAAATTATTGATATTCTCATATGGTGATGGATTAATCTGTGTACTTCCAATAATATCTTCCTTGAATTTTGGAACATATTTTTTTATCTCAGAAAAATTGTCACCGTGAGCGTGAATAATAATTATACTTCCATTTGAATTTGCCTTAATCTGGTCAGGAACAAAACCATCAAGATCAGTAACAATAATATCAGGAGAAATATTTCTATTCAATAATGCACTTGTTGCCCCATCTGCTGAAATCTTCACATAATTTACTATTTTATTTTTATTAACAGCTATTGAGTCTTCTAAAGAAAGACCAGCACCAAAGATGACTATATCTTTATTATAAATTATTTCTTCTAATCTTTTCAACGAAAAAAGTTTCTTTTTATCTAACAATTCATCTAACAACTCTGCTGATTTTTTTTCACTATCTATTTGAAAATCAAAATCTTTAGCAATCTTTTCATAAATAGGTTCCCAATCTTTATAAAACATATATTTTACGTGTTCTTAAACTAATTTTTTTTGTTTATCAATTTCAAGGTTTTCTTCCTCAGTTGTGTGAATTTCCTTAATATAATGATGTGAAACAGCTCCAATTAGAGCTATCATTATACCTGTACTAATATATCCAATAAATCTCAAGGAAAAAAAAGGAGTAATATCAAAATTAAAAGGCCAGTTAATTAAAGCATCATATAATGATCTAAAAACTGCGTAAGAAATAAAGCCAAATGCAAATAAAGAAAACGGAGCAATCCAATAGTTCCACGGCTTTTTTTTATCTTTAACATAGATATCTATTACTCGCCCAAATATAACTACTAATCCAGCGATTACAATACCCCATATCATATTAACAATAAACAGCAATAGAGGAAGAAGCTCAACATCAGATCCAAAAGTAGTATTTGTAACAGTATAAAAAGTCATTATTAGGTTAGCAGTTAAAATTACTGCAGCAAGAATGAATGTATAAATGGATAATCTTCCAGTTAATAAACCCGATTTAATTTCTTGCCATATGGATGCTATGTTTCTTTCCCATTTGAAAACTCTGATCAATAGGTATGTACCCAAGGTTAGTAAAATCGCACCAAACCCACTAGCAGCCATGTCAAGTAGAACAAAAAATGCCCATACAATCAAAACCAAAGCAATGGGCAGTAGAAATTGTTTTTGAACTTTTTCATCATCAAGAATTTTTATAATACGATAATATGTATCCTCCAATTCTCTACTCTGTTTAACAGAAACCCTATGTACGGATGTTATCTTTATTCTAGATTGAATAATTGGAATGATATTCTCATCTTCTGCTCCATCAGTAACAAGAATTACATCTTCTGCTTTTGTTTCTTTAATCACCTGTTCGAGTTGTTGAGCTAATATCTCATCGGACTTTATACCAACGTTCATATGTCCACAAATAGTAGCAATTTCAACATTTTTATTTTGATTAATTAGAGATTTATAAGTTGATATTGCAGAAAAAATAGCATTTAGATCTGAATCTTCTGGATCTGCTTGACCTAGTTTATTTGCAGCATCAATATTGTTATTTATTCCAATTATTGGACTTTTTACCTTTGTTTTTCTACCAAAATCATCATCGCGATCCACATTGAGAATAAGGGTATTCATAAATTTCTATCCACGATTACAATTATTCTATATTTAAGAATGTTACTATTTATATTATTGTATAGAACAAAAGTAAAATAGTAAAAAACTGATATTTGTAGAATTATGAGAGAAAGATTAAATCTAGTAATGATTTATAAATACTTCAATTATTGCCACTGTTGAATGGGCATCCAAAAAAACAAGTCAAAAACTCTCAATTTTTCACGTTTTAAATATATAATAATGATGTTAATCATGGTTGTAGTTTGGGCATTTGCTTTTCCATTTATAAAAATTGGACTAGAAGAACTATCATTTATTAATCTTACAATAATGAGATTTTTTATTGTATGTTGTATTCTGCCTTTTATTCTACTTTTTCAAAAAAAAAGATTTTCAAAGCTTCACAGAAAAGATATTGCTCCAATATTTCTTCTAGGATTTTTTGGAATAATAGTTTACCATCTTGGTCTTAATTATGGAGAACAATTCATTTCTCCTGCTGCAGCAAGTCTGATTATTGCAACTATACCTGTACAAATTGTAATATTAGCAATTATTTTTCTTAAAGAAAAAATTTCATTATTAAAAGCTCTTGGTGTAATAATTGCTATGAGCGGAGTAGTTGTAATTTCAATATGGGGGAAAGCTGAATCTTCTCTAAAGGTCGAATATATCTATGGAGCAATATCAGTATTAATTGCAGCATTAATGGGAGCATTATATACAATTTCTGGAAAGAAACTATTGGATAGATATACTGGACTATCATTAACAGTATACGCAATGCTATTCGGAAGTATTGGTTTAATACCCTTTTTGAACTATTCAATAATAGAACAAGTATTAAATATGTCAATCAATGGATGGTTTGCGGTGATATTTTTAGGTGTTTTTTCAACAATAATTGGATATGTGATATGGTATGTGGCATTGGAAAATAAAGAGGCAAGCGAAATAAGCATCTTTCTTTATGCAATCCCAGTTTTTTCAACAATATTTAGTTTTTTTATGTTCAAAGAAGAGATAGCTTTCATGTTTGTTTTTGGAGGAATTCTTGTAATAGCTGGTCTGGCAGTAGTAAATTTGAGAACAAATAAAAATACAAATAAAAAGATTGATTAGGAAATAATTCTTTTTCAAGAATATGACTAAGATACTTTATATGAGCAATATTGAGGGTAACTATATTAAAGAATTTGATGCAATTGTTATAAAAAATAAAAAGGATTATGTCTGTCTAGACCAAACAGCATTCTATCCGCTCAGTGGAGGACAACCGTCTGATACAGGAATTTTAAAATGGAATAATAAAGAATCAATTGTAAAAGAAGTAATTAAAAAGGGAGATACAGTTAAACATATACTACAAGGGGAAAAACCACCAATTGGAACAAAGATCCATGCAATTTTAGACTGGAATAAACGATACAATCATATGAAAATGCATACTGCTCAACACATTCTTTCAGGTATTATTTTTGATGATTATAAAGCAAGGACAGTTGGAAATCAGATTCATGCGGAATATTCAAGAGTGGACTTTCACCCAGCAAAATTTACAGATGAAGATTTAGAAAAAATTGAAGCAAAGTTTAATGAAATAATTACAAAAAACCTTTCTGTAAAAATATACGAAGAGGATAGATCAAGTTTAGAAAAAAGAGTTGATCAACAAAGAGCCCATCTTGACCTATTACCAAAATTTGTTACAAAACTTCGTATCATTGAAATTGAAGGTTTTGATATATGTCCTTGTGCAGGCACCCACGTAAATAATACAAGTGAGATACCAAAAATAGATAAAATAAAAAAGGAAACAAAAGGAAAAGACAAAACGAGAATAATTTATTCCCTTTTAAAAAAAACTACATAGTAAATCGTATCATTACCTCGTTAATATCATCAATAGCCTTAAGTGATTTCAACATTCCACATATTGTGTTTTTAATAAAATCTGTAGGAAACTCAGTTAGAGGTATTTGTTTCCCATTAACTTTTATAATCATTTTTTCCATTTTTTCCTCCTAATATATCCGTTTTTAAAAATTCAATTAATTTTTGAAAATCTCCCGAGTATGTTAAAATCGTGTTCTCTCTTTTATCAATATTTCCAATTCTGATTTTTGGAATATATTTGTCATTTGCTCCCTCAACAAGCAACAAATCATATTTGTCTATTTGATTTATAATCTTAATTATTTCAGAAATATCTTTAGTATGTTTTAGTAGAAAATCAGTTTCAACAGGTGAAGCTAAAACAACAAGTTTTGATCCTGCTTCTCCATGTTTCCATGTGTCTTTTTCTTTTGAGTCAATTCCTATTTTCTTATCAGTTATCTTTATACTTGCAATTTTAAATCCTTCATTTGATAGTTGCTTAATAATATCTACAATTAGAGTTGTTTTCCCAGTATTTGATTTTCCATATATACCAACAACTGCACCATTCATTGCTAGAGGTATATTCAGTTATGGTGTATATTTTTTACTTAACAATTATTTGGTATTTATATGTAAATATAACAAAATCAAAATACGTTTTGTAGTTAACTAGTCCTGATAAAAAATATGAAAAATAAAGCGTATATTGCTCTTTTCATCTCAATTGTTTCAGTTTCATTTGCAGCAATATTTATTACAACACTCTTAAATTTATACCCAGAAACAGAACCTCTTTCCATTGCTTTTTACAGATTATTTTTTACTGCTCTACTAATAATGCCATTTGTATTATTTCATAGTAAAACAAGACAGGAAATAATAAGCATACCTCGCCCAACTTTTCTAATAATGATAGCTATTGGAATAATTCTTGCTGCACATTTTGCTTTATGGATTACATCTCTAAAATTTACTTCAGTTGCAAGTTCAGTAATCCTTGTCACAGCACATCCTATTCTAGTTGGCCCTATATCTCATTATTTTTTAAAAGAGCGTCTCTCTATTGTAAATACAACAGGTATAATTATATCTGTTTCAGGAGTAACAATACTTGTTACAGGTAATTTTGGATTAGGTTCTTTTACATTGGATTCTTTAGAAGGAAATATTTTAGCTATACTTGGAGGTGCCGCAGCAGGACTTTATATTCTTGGTGGAAGGAAAATTAGAAAAACAGTTTCTGTTGGTTCTTATGCATTTATCGTTTATTCAATCGGAACAATTGTACTTCTTGCTATTTGTTTATTTTATAATGTACCTTTAAACAATTTAAGTTTGGATGCATACATTATAATTTTTCTAATGGCAATTGTTGCTGGAATATTTGGTCATACCTTATACAACTGGTCTCTTAAACATATCCGTGCCTCTGTTGCATCAGTAGTTTTACTTGGTGAACCTCTTGGATCAACATTACTTGCATTTGCCTTACCCTGGATTCAACAAACTCCATCATATTATACAATAATTGGTGGAGCAATAATTCTATCAGGTATTTATCTTACAGCAAGAAATTCAGATGACTTTAATAATTAGAAATTTTTAAAAATTGATTTTTTTTCCATGTTGTCATGGCAGATAAAAAAAATAAAATTATCACGATAGTTTTATCCATAATAATTTTGATTGCTATTTTTACAATAATATATGTGAACTTACCTGAAGAAAAAGATACCAAAGATAAAACCACAAATAAAGATACCGAAACAATTTTTACAATAACATTTGGAGATGAAGTTACAAATTATACTTTACAAGATCTTGAAATATTTGAGTCATTTATAGGTAAAGGGATGCTTATAAGAATTGGATGGTTACCAGAGGTAAAACTAGAAGGCCCCTTTAATTTTACAGGTATAAAAGTTGATACAATAATTAATCAGTTTGATAATTTACCAAATAACTACACAGTAAGTGTTTATTCAAGCGATGGAAAAACAACCGATTACAACAAAAGTACAATTAATGGACAAGTCAAAATTTATAATGAATCCGGAAATATAACTCAAACAGGTGGTGTAACAATGATCTTAGCTCATAAAAAAGATGGAGCTTATTTAACAGATCCTGACAAAGGTCCTTTAAGAATTGCTTTTATAAATGATGGAAAAATTACATCATCTAAACTTTGGGCAAAAATGGTTGTTTCAATTGAAATAATAGAACAATTATAGAAAACAATTATAACCACAATCTTTTTCCTATTTTTTTAATTAGGTTATAAAAAAATGAGAAATATTGAAGAGCTTGTAAAGAGCAATAAAAAGTACAAAGATGCAGTAATTCAACAACAATTTAAAAGTAAAAAAAATATTGTTGCATATGTAACTCTTGATAACAAACCAAGAGTTCTCAAATGGTTTGTACCAGGTTTAAAAAGACAAATGAACGCTGAATACAGTGTTCTAAAAAAAGGTTCATCAAAATTAAATATTCCAATAATACATGAAATAGATGAAAAAAACAATGTACTAATTATGAATTATATTATTGGAGAAAATCTTTGTGACATAATAAATAATCAGGAAACTTCAAATAATGAAAAACAAAGATTAATAATATTATTAGCTCAATGGTTCTTTGACTTTCATAATCATTTCAAAACAAAAGAAGAATTTCTAATCCGTGGTGATTCAACTTTAAGAAATTTTATTTTTACAGATAGAATTTGGGGATTAGATTTTGAAGAATCAAGAAGTGGTAAACCGGTTGAAGATATTGCAGGGATGTGTGCATCAATTCTATCAACTGAACCAATGTTTAATAGTGAAAAATTTCAGCTATGTAAAATATTCATAGAGAAATATCTAAATTTAGCCCCAGGCCGTATTATTAGTGTTGATAATGAACTATCATATGCTTTGCTTGAAAAAATACAATGGAGACCTAAAGATGAGGAAATACTCAGGAGATATAGTAAATTAATCAGAAAAAAGAGTCTTAAGAAAGTTTAGTTTTTTCAAGAAAACACTTAAAAAGCCTAATTTTATTTGAATATTCGAGGGGAAAGAAAATGCCTCCAGATGAAGAAGACGAATTAATTGATAGAGCAATTGATGAAGCATTAACAAGAGCAGAATCACGAGATGAGGAAATTAAAAAAAGGAAACCAAAACCATTCAGATACCTAACAGATAAAGAAGATATACAAGCCGAGTTGACAAGGGAAGAAACTACTCCTGTCTCTTTTATGGAAGACTCACCTGCTGTAAAAATTGTAGAGGATAAACTTGCGGTGTTAGGATTAGGTGACGTTGAAACTATAGAAAATGTAATAAGAAAACACCAAGCTAGTAGAAAATTCAAATAAAAAATATACTTAAATTACATTTTCTACTATCATTTCTTTTGAGTCACAATTTTTAAATAGATATTATAATATCCGTGCACCTATGATTATGGGGAAGGAAAAAATCTTACCAATTATTGCAATGACAGTACTATTAATTGGGATATTCTCAACAATTTATGTACATGCAAACCAAATTGAAAAAAATTCAATAAAAATTAATGGACAAGAATTTACTTTGGATCAACTTTTTTCAATAGGAGTTATGCGTGTAATTGAAACAGATGAAGGAGAAAAAACAGGTGTTGCACTTGATGATCTTATAACTATGGTTGGTGTTGGATGTACTCAATGTCAAGAATATACTATCAAGGCTAAGGATGGTTATCAACAAACAGTAAATTGGGAGATTTTACAAACTGGAATTTTAACTGATTATGGAAGAGTTTATTTCCCAGATGCAGCGCATACTTTCTGGGTAAGAAATGTAATTGAAATTGAGGTGAAATAATATGAATAATGTAAAATTATTAGCAGGAATATTAGTATTTGGATCACTTTGGGGTTTTTCTGAATGTATAATTGGTTCTAGTCTTCATGAAACTGGACTTCCTACTGGAGCTATAATGACTGGGTTTTTTGCAATTACATTTCTGGTAATTAGTAGAATGACATATCATCAACCAGGTATGCAGCTTGGAATGGGAGTTGTAGCTGGAGCACTTAGACTTTTTAATCCATTTGTAGGTTGTCATTTATGTTCTGCCCTTGCAATTATGGCAGAGGGTGCAATTTTTGAGGTTTTCTGGTATAAAATATCATTTGATTTCAGAGAATTGAAAACTCTTACTATGCAAATAAGTATGGGAATCTTATCTGCATATTTTGTCTATATTGGAGGGTATATTGTAACTCAAATATTAACACCAATTATTTCTGGTTCAGGTTTTTTTGTTGAAAATTTAACAGCGGTTATGCCAAATATCCTTTCAAGTGGACTTTTACCTGCCCTTATTGGTGCAGTTGTATTACCAGCAGTACTTCTAACAAAAAAAATTGATTTAAGATTAAAAGATCATCTGTACTACCCCACAACAATAGGCGTTTCAGCTTTTTGTTGGTTATTTGTTGTTGGAAACTGGTTATTACTAACATAGAGGAACAGTTTCATGGAAAATCCAAAAACAGTAAAAATTTTAAAGTTTCACCCTGAAAAATGTGATGGAGGTTTACTTTGTGAAAAAGCTTGTTCAAAAGTTCATTTTAAATCAGATGAGGGTGATGACAGGTCAGCAATTAGAATTATTAAAGATGGAAAATCCTATAAAATGCATGTTTGCGATCATCGTGGTTTATGCATGGATATGTGCCCTGTCGGAGCACTCAAACGGAAAAAGAATGGTATAGTATGGCTTGATAAGGATACATGTATAGGTTGTCAAGCATGTGTTGGTTTTTGTCCGATCAGTGCAATGAGAAAATCTGATGCTAGAATTGAACCTTTTAAATGTATTTCATGTGGCGCTTGTGTTCGGGCATGTCCCAATGGTGCATTAGAGCTTATTGAAATAAATATCGATGAAATCAAGGAAATAATATACCATAAACAGGGGGCATAATAATGGTAGAGGGACAATTATCGATTGAGGAATATGAAACCGGCAATACTAAACATAAGTGGGATTATAAAAAACTTAAATTAGCTCACAGGGTAGTTTTTGAATATAATTATAAAAAAGGAAAAGTACAGGCAGGATATACAAATCGAACCTTATACATAAATCTAACAACAAACGAAATAAAAGAAAAGAAAGTCACAGAGGAGATGAAAGAAAAATTTACTGGTGGTCGTGGTTTTGGATTAAAACTTCTATGGGATTCAATAAAACATACCACTAGATGGAATAGTGATGAAAATGAACTCGTAATTACAACAGGACCTTTATGCGGGACTACTCAATATCCAGGTTCAGGTAAATCACTATGTCTTACAGTTTCACCTTCAACTGATATTATTTGTGATAGTAATGTTGGAGGATTTTTTGGACCATATCTAAAATTTGCTGGGTTTGATGCTCTTGAAATTCAAGGAAAAGCAAAATATGATGTCGTAATTGTTATAGATGGTGAAAAAGGTAAAGTAATAATTGAAACTGCTCCCCTTGAAGAAACTAACACCCATCATTTAAACGAACAACTTACTAAAATGTATGCATCTGAAGATACAGATAAATCTCGACAAAAGGTTTCAGTAATTTCATCAGGTAAGGGTGCTGAAAATAGTTATTGGGGTTGTCTTAATTTTTCATTTTATGATATTAGAAGAAAAGTTCCACGTATAAAACAAGCAGGTCGTGGTGGTCTTGGATCAGTCCTGAGAGATAAGAAAATAAAAGCAATTGTTACAAAAGTTGAGAAAGTAAGTGGTATTTCAAATAATCCAGCAGATCCTATAACTCTTGCAAAGATTGGAACAAAACTTCATCGTGAAGTAAGAGACCTTGATAGATACCAGTGCAACATGCGGGCTGTTGGAACTGCTCATTTAGTTGAAATAATGGATGAGTATGACCTACTTCCAACTGAAAATTATCGATTTGGCAACTTTCCAAAGGCATCAAAAATTTATTCACCTGAATTTTACAAACATTTTACAAAAATTATTCCAGATGGTTGTTGGCATGGATGTACAATGGCATGTTCAAAAACCGTAGATGGTTTTACTGTTATGACTGGCCCATATAAAGGTCAAAAGGTAACAGTTGATGGTCCTGAATATGAAACTGTAGCATGTGGTGCTAACATGAGCATCTGGGATCCTCTTTGGATTTTAGAATTCAACTTCTACTGTGACACCTATGGTCTTGATACAATTTCAACTGGCACAGCAATTGCATTCTATATGGAAATGTATGAATATGGAATATTAAACAAGGAAAGATGTAACAATCTTGAGCTTTGTTTTGGCAATAGTGAAGCAGTTTTAGAACTAATTCACAGAATTGCACGTGGTGATGATGGTGAATTTATAAACGTTGCTTCTAAAGGTATTCGGAGAGTTAAAAACTGGCTTATAAAAAATGGTTGGGGAGAACCAAATATTATCGAAGATTGCGGTATGGAAAGCAAAGGTTTAGAATATTCAGAATATGTGACAAAGGAATCACTTGCTATGCAGGGAGGATATGGTCTAACCCTTAAAGGACCGCAACATGATGAAGCTTGGCTTATTTTTATGGATATGGTTAACAATGCAATTCCTACTTTCAAAGACAAAGCAGAAGCACTTCACTACTTTCCAATGTGGAGGACCTGGTTTGGATTAAATGGATTATGTAAACTTCCCTGGAATGACATAGAACCAGCAAATAACGCTGAAACAGATGATCCAACTAAGGTTCCAGAACATGTCCAAAACTACGTTGATTATCAAAAAGCAATGACAGGGAAGAAAATAACAAAAGAGGATCTTATCCTACAGAGTGAACGATGTTATAATTGGCAAAGAGCAATGAATGTATGGATGGGACGAGGCCGAAGAAAAGATGACTGGATACCATATAGATCAATGGGGCCAGTTACAGAAATGGAATATCTCTCAAGAAAAGATAGATATGATAAATATTTAGCTGAAAAAATAGGTCTTTTTGAAAAAGAGATAGAAAAAATGAATATAAATGAAAAAATGAAACTTCTATATAATTTTCGACAAGATCAATATCAAAAACTTGCTGATGCTGTTTACTTTCGAAGAGGATGGACACCAAATGGAGTACCAACACCTCAAAAAATGAAACAACTTGGTATGAATGATCATATAATGCTTAAATTTCTTCAAGATGTAATTGATAAAGATGATAAAGCTGGTTTAAATGTATGGGGTGGAAAATATAGAAAGGGGGAAGAACCCCCAAGCATTCAACCTAAATATTGGGAAAAATGGTAAGATCTTATGAATAAAGTAAAATTTGAAAGAATTCAGAAAAAATTAAAAGAATCAAGTGTTGGTATAGCAGGGCTTGGTGGTCTAGGTTCAAATGCTGCTGTTGCACTTGCTAGAGCAGGAATTGGATGTCTTGTTTTAGTTGATTTTGATAAAATTGAAGAAAATAACCTTGGTAGACAATACTATTTTTTAGAGCATATTGGAAAAACGAAGGTGGATTCATTAAAAGAAATCATTGGAAAAATAAATCCACAAGTGGAGCTCATTACTCATAATATCAAGTTGGAAAAGGGATTAATGGAAAAACCATTCAAGGATGTAACTGTTGTTATCGAAGCATTGGATAATGCTGAAACAAAGACAATATTTATTGAAGAAATACTTTCAAAACTTCCAAACAAACCTGTTATTGCTGCCTCAGGCGTTGCAGGTTATGGGCATTCAGATAGAATTACAACAAAACGCTTAGGTAATCTATATATGTGTTATGATGGAAAAGCTAAATCAAGTGATGATGACGTGCTTATAGCTCCTCGTGTTTCACTTATGGCTAATTGGGAGGCAAATCTAGCTCTAGAAATAATTTTAGGTGAAGATAAGTGAGCATCGAAGTAAACAGCAAAGTGGTTGATTGGGTTGAAAACGAAACTGTCAAAGATTTACTTAAACGAATGAGATACACATTTCCACTTGTTGTTGTTAAAATAAACGACAAAGTTGTTCCAAGAAAAGATTTTTCAGAGGTAAAAATACCTGATAATTCAAAAGTGGCTGTTATTCATATGATAAGTGGTGGATAATCCTTACTTTTCGTTAATTTTATTGATGATTGTAAAGATTGCATGATTTATGCAGCTATTGAACCTATTACAGTAAGAACTGAAAAACCAAATGCAAAAACAAAATAGGTAACATACATCAAGGTCCATGAAGGAGTATTTTCCAATAATCCATCTTTCCTATTTTCTTTAATCATCAAGTAAAATATAAGAAATGCAGGAATTGCTAGAAAAGTTAGAATCCATAAATAAGACTCAAGTATACCACTATGTATCAACATTGGAATATAAACAAATGGAAAAACCATAAAAGGTAAAGATAATGTAGCTGCTTTTTTCACACCAAAAGTGTTAACAAGAGTTCTAGTCCCTGTTTTTTTATCAGCATCATTATCAACTATATCCTTTGTAATTGATCCGCCTACTAAAAAACACATTGCAATTAAACCAATTACAAGAGGTAAAGGATTAATTGGGCTACCAAAGACACTCCAAGATGCTAGTATTCCTAATAGTCCACGAGGAATAGCAATCCATAGTTGATTTACAAACAGTAGATCTTTAAATCTTGGAGGAATTGAATAAGTAATTGAGAAAAATGCTATTAGGAGAACTAAAAAACTAAACATGGGATTTATAAATAACGATATAAAAATAGCCAAGGAGTATAAAATAATAGATATAATCAATGCTTTTCTAACAGGAATATTTCCTCTAACTAGAGGACGATATGGTTTAGATATTTTATCAGTCTTAATATCTGTTACTTGATTTAGTGTATTTGACGCTCCATTAAGTATAGCTAATGCAAAACTAGCAGGAATTATTGTTGTCCACCAAATAGAAGTAAAATCACCTACAACTCTATTGTTAAAGTAACTTGCAATCATTATACAGGAAGATACAATTATTGGAGCAAGAAGTGTAAATGGTCTGATTAAATCAATGTAATTCTTAAATTGTTTTTTTAGTTCCCTTAATTCCATGCTCGGTCTCCAGTAATAAAAGCTTTTGTAATTATCATAATATAAAGGTTGTTTGACACCCATTACCCAAAACTAAAAAAATTAAAATACATATTAAGGAAAATAAAAAAAAGAGAGGTTCAAATGCAAAAATTTAGGGGATTTATAGCAATCGATATCAAGCCTTTTCCAAAATTACTAGAATTCGAACGTGAGATAAAAAATACTGGTGCAAATGTAAAACTTGTTGAACCAGAAAATATACATCTAACAATCAAATTTCTTGGAGATACAGATGAATCATTAATAGATAGAATTGAAGAAATAATGAATTATTCAGTAAAAGAAGTAGAACCTTTTGAGATTAATCTTAAGGGAGCAGGTGTTTTTCCAAATGAAAGGTACATTAAAGTTATATGGATAGGAATAGAAAACGGCGAGAGTATTTCAAAAATTGTAAGTAAACTTGATGAGAAAATTACAACTCTTGGTTTTCAAAAGGAAAAAAGAAAATTTTCTGCACATCTAACAATTGCTAGAGTTAAAAATGTAAAAAACAAGGAGAAACTAATACAAATTATTGAAAAATATAGAAACATTGAATTTGGAAAAATCAAAATCAATTCAATTAAACTGAAAAAAAGCACTCTTACTCCAAAAGGACCAATTTATACAACGTTAAAAGAAATAAATTTCTAAGAAAAAACTTAGTTTTATATATTGATTTTATTTAAGAAATAGTATTACCAAAAAGTAAAATTAGCCTAAGCTTACTTTAGAAAAAAAATAAATGGCGGTGAACTTAATAGAAACATGGTATATTGTTTTAGGACTTATCAATCTTGGATTAATAATATTTAGTATAAAATTCTTTATTCCCAGAAATTTTTTTAAGGAGAAAATTGGAATATTAAAGTTGATTAATGCAAATTTTATTTATATACTGATTATAGTTGGAGTTGTTACCCTTCATTTAATCGAAGTAAATTTAATAGATCCTCATACAACAGAATTTGTGGGTTACGATTTTACTAATAACATAAAAGATATCGAAGGTGATTTTGTATACTGGTTTTCGCAACATTGGACACCTGTTCTTGTTTATTTCTTTGTGCTAATTTATATAGCAATTTACTCTTTCACATTATGGTTTTCACCAATCTATTTTATACTAACAAATAATAAAAAAGCTATGAAAACACTAGCATATGGATTGTTATTAATCTATGTTATTGCACTTCCATTTTACCTATTTCTACCAATAACTAATGTATATACTTATTATAGTGTAAATTCTGCTCTTGAAACCGTAATTCCATCTGTTGAAAGCTTTTTTTATTCAACTACAACACAAAATAATTGCCTACCTTCACTACATACGGCTATGACAATATTAATAGCATATTCTGTTAGTTTAACAGGTAATAAGAAACTTACATATTTTGTATATTTAATAATGATACTGGTAATAATATCAGTTATATATCTATCAATACACTGGGTCCTTGATGTAATAAGCGGAGCTCTTTTATCAATAGGAGTAATATTGATATTGAGAAGATATATAAGGGCAGAGCATAATGAATAAAACTGAAAAGCAAGTACTTGAAAAAATTACTCCTTCTTTGGAATATAAAAAGAAAATTGAAAAACTGGTAAAAGAGCTAGAGAAATTAATAGAACAAGAAATTATTAAAAGAAATCTACCAGCGACAATTGAGCTTGTTGGATCAATTGCTAAAGATACATATCTAAAAGATGATCTAGATGTTGATTTTTTTATAAAGTTTCCAACAAAATACAAAAAAGAAAAAATTGGAGAAAGCGCACTTTCAATCGGAAGAAATATTCTAATAAAAACTGAAGAATCATATGCAGAACATCCATACATACGAGGATATTATGAAAAAAATAAAGTAGAAATTGTCCCATGTTATAAGATAGAAAAAGCATCTCAAAAGCTATCAGCAGTTGATAGGACACCATTACATACAAAATATGTTAGAGAAAATTTACCTGAATCAAATAAACCTGAAGTACTTTTATCTAAACAGTTTCTCAAAGGAATTGGATGTTATGGAGCAGAAGCAGAAATAGAAGGATTTTCTGGGTATTTATGTGAAATATTAATAATTAAATATGGTACTTTTAAAAATCTTTTAAAAAATGCATTAAATTGGAAAGTAGGAGAAAAAATTGCTTTATCAAAAGATAAATTTCCTAGTTTTAGAACTCCTTTAACATTTATTGATCCTGTTGACACAAATAGAAATGTAGCCTCAGCAATATCTTTGGAAAAATTTGATTTTTTTATAAAGGCGAGTAAAGAATATCTAAATAAACCATTAATTACCTTCTTCTTTCCAAAAAAAGTAAAACCATGGTCACTAAATAAAATAAAGCAAAATCTTGAAACAAAAAAATTCCAATATATCGGAATAAAACTCAGAAAACCAGATATTATTCCTGAAAATCTTTATCCTCAAGTTAGAAAGGCTGCTCGCTCAATATGTGATTCATCTATTAGATATGATTTCACAATTTTTAATAATTCATTCTATATTAGTGATGACAATATCTATATGATTTTTAAAACAAAAAAGGAACCACTTTCAAAAACATATGTGCATTTTGGCCCCCCTGTAAAATTGAAAAAACATACAAGTGAATTTTTGAAAAAATGGAAAGGAGATCCTAGAGTAACCAAGAAACCATATGAAAAAAATGGCAGAGTATATGTTGAAATAAAACGAGATTTTCTTGAATTAAAACACTTTTTAAAATATGAAATTAAAAACCTTAGTATGGGTAAACACATAGATAAGATTGTTAAGAAGAAATTTACAATTTTAGAAACAGAAAACCTATTAATAGAAAACTTGAGAGAGTTTTGGACAGAATATCTTGACGGGAAAATGCCTTGGGAAAGATAAAATGAAAACAATAGGAGTTTTCACGAAAGATTTTTCGCTTTATTATGATCTTATCAAAGTTCTCAAGAAAAGAAAAATCCCATTTGTTTCTCTTATATCCTTAGATAATATTCCTAGCGGTATAGGAGTTATTCTTACATCCAATATTGAATTGCATGATGTGAAATTATCAAAAGTAATTGCTGCCGATACGTATGATACAATTGATCATGCTGCTGATCTCGCAATTCAAATGCTCGTAGGTAAAGATCTTTATTCAAAGGTTTACATAGGAATTGATCCTGGTGAACAACCTGGTATAGCAGTAGTTGGAGATGATATATTATTACAAAAAATGAATGTTTCAACTCCCGAAAAGGTAGTTACAATGATAAAAAGAGTTCTTAGAGAATATCCAGCTACTGAAACCTTAATTCGTATCGGTCATGGATCAATTATTACAAGAAATCGTATAATTAATTCTCTGATTTCACTTGGAGTACCAATTGAAATCGTAGATGAAACAAAGACAACACCTGCACAGCAGATAAAGAGACTTGAAAAAGATGGAGAAGCAGCTGCAGCAATTGCTTTACTTCGTGGGGGAAAAGTACAAAGACGGTTGCCATTAGAACCAACTAAAGGAGACATTAGAAATATTCAAGAGCGGAGTAGAAAACTTACAAATGGAAAATTTTCAATCTCAGAAAAAACAGCACTAAGAGTATTGAAAGGTGAGCTAAGTTTAAAAGAAGCAATTGACTTTGAAAAAAAATAGGTAAGAAACCCAAACGTTTATGAAGCTCCCTCATATGCATTTTAGGTAAGAGTGATGAATGTCAAAAGAGCTCTGATTAGCGTCTCAGACAAAAATGGAGTATCTGATTTTTCTAAAGGACTATCCAAACTTGACATAGAAATTATTTCAACAAGTAGTACTGCTAAGGTTTTAAAGAATGCAGGTGTTCCAATAAAAGAAGTATCAAGTGTCACTGGTTTTCCAGAAATGCTTGAGGGGCGGGTTAAAACCCTTCATCCTATTATTCATGCTGGAATCCTAGCAAAAAGAGATAGTAAAACACATACGGATACACTTAAAAAACATAAGATTAAGACCATTGATTTATTGGTTTGTAATCTTTATCCTTTTGAACAAACAATAAAGAAACAAAAGGTTGGTATTGAAGAGGTAATTGAAAATATTGATATTGGTGGACCAACACTTATTCGTGCAGCAGCAAAAAACTACAAAGATGTCATTGTTATAACAGATAAAAGTCAGTATAGAGAGGTTTTAAGTTCACTTAATTCAAAAGGAAATCTGAGTTTAGAAAATAGAGAGAGACTTGCAATAAAAGCATTTACACACACTGCTCAATATGATGCAATAATCTCTAGTTATCTTAGAAATAAATGGACTAACGAAATTCTACCAGATGATAACAGTATTTACTTAAGAAAAATTCAGAATATGAGATATGGTGAAAATCCTCATTTGAAAGGTGCATTTTATAGATTTCTCCCAGAAATTAATGAACCATGTATAACAAATGCAATAAAACTTCATGGAAAAGAACTATCTTACAATAATATTCTTGATAGCGATTGTGCTATTGAATGTATCAAAGAATTTTCAAATCCTAGTTGTGTAATAGTAAAACATGCTACTCCCTGTGGAATATCAAGTGCTGAGAAACTGTTAGAGGCATGGAAGGATGCCTATGCAACAGATACATATTCACCTTTTGGTGGTATTATTTCTTTCAATAGAGAAGTGGGAAAAGATATCGCAATTGAACTATCTAATTTATTTTTAGAGGTAATTATTGCTCCTAGTTTTAATAAAGAGGCATTGGATATTTTTAATAAAAAGAAAAATCTTAGACTCCTTCAATTAAAAGACATTGATAAGAAAATAAATAGAACTGGTATAATTTTTAGAAGTGTTGTTGGTGGATTTCTCTCACAAGAAAGAGATATTAAAATGACTCCAAAAAAAGAATGGAAAATCGTTACAAAAAAGAAACCCAGTGAAAACGAACTTTTATCAATGGAATTTGCAGTTAAATGTGTTAAACATGTGAAATCCAATTCAGTTGTTTTTGTAAAAAATACACGTACTGTTGGAATAGGTGGCGGACAAACTGCACGTGTTGATGCCGCATGGATTGCAATAAATAAAGGAAAAGAAAATATAAAAGGGTCAATCATGGCAAGTGATGCCTTCTTCCCATTTAGGGATGCTGTTGATGTTGCAGCTGATGCAGGTGTTAAAGCAATTATTCAACCAGGTGGATCGATTCGTGATGAAGAAGTGATAAAAGCAGCTGATGAACATTCCATATCTATGGTATTTTCAGGTCAAAGATATTTTAGGCATTAATTCAAGATTTTTTTGATTAGTTCTTTCTTATTAACAAAATGTTTGTACTAGTTTTAAAAATAATGCCAAATTAGCTGAAAACATTGCTAAAAGAACAACAAAAAATGGACCAAATATTGGACGACTTGACAATACTAGTATAATTACCATTATTGAAACCATTGGTATTGCAAAGGTAAATGTAAGCATTAATAAAATTGCGCAAATGAGTGGATATCCCTCAAATGGAGATGAAGGATTTAATTCTTGATTCATTAACTTAATTTCTGTAATTTTATTTTTTATTTCTTCATTATTTTCTATAATATTTGACAATCCATTAGAAAATGTAGGATTGTTTATTTTAATTGATTCAATTATCTCTAAGGCTTTGTCTTCTCCAATTATATTTATTAGTTCGCAACCTTGTTCATAAACAAAATTAAGATAATCATGAGTAACAGTAGGTTTTGTAAAAATTAATGAGCGTAACAGATTTGGAGCTCTAAATAATACTTTTCTATATACACTTCTTAAATTATAATCAAAATCTAATAAAAAGCCATTATTCTTTTCTTGATCAAGTAAATATTCTATTTCTTGATTATTTGCTATATCAATTATAGTCTGAAATAAAAATTCTTTAGGTTCAATACCAATTTTATCTGGTTGGACAGTTGCTGTACTTGGTTGAACTGCAAGACCAAATAATAAAATAATAATTCCAAAAACTAAAGTATTATATATTATACCCTTTTTTTTATTCATTTTTTTACCTCCCTCAGATATCACAATGTGTTTTAGTTATATAAATTTTTACATATAAAAAGTGGCTTTATATTAATTTTTGGGAGTTTTTATGGAGAGTGGAAACGAACACTTCAAAATGTTGGAGGCCTTTCACATCAAACTCCAAAATTCAAATGAACTATAAGTTTTAATTATTTTGTTTTCGGCAATCAACGATTAATCCGAGTATATAACCTAATGCAATATCATTAACCCACATACGTTTCGTGCTCAAACGTGCTTCTTACTACGTTTTTATTATAAAAAGGAGCAGTCTTTCCAGCA
Organism: Thermoplasmatales archaeon; assembly: GCA_030672305.1. GTDB lineage: Archaea > Thermoplasmatota > E2 > DHVEG-1 > DHVEG-1 > SG8-52-3. Next base: position 52,995 of record DAOVGR010000061.1, read on the forward strand.
TTGGGAATCGTTCCAAAAACCAAAGGAACAATGTAAAAGTTGTTGCTCTGTTTCTTGGTACTATAACAGAAGTATCAACAACGCATTTGTCGGATGGATCATCTGAATTGATAATAGTAAGTGTACCTGAGTAATTACCATCAGTTTCTGTTACAACACATGTTACATCTACAACGACACAATCACCCTCAGCAACACCTGTACCACTTGCAGGGGTAAATGTCCAGGTTCCCCATGGTGGTAGGTTTGCAGGGTCGGTATCAACAAACCAGTTCAAGAATGAGCCAAAGTCACCGCAGTTACAAACGTATATTTCTCCGTTTACAGTTGATCCGGTAGAAACATTTCCAAAGTTCAAACCAACTGGATCACAGCATATATGTGGAATTACTTGGTTGCTTATTATGATCTCAAATAAATCAGACCACGGACTATCATCCCAAAAATCTTTTGATTTAGCTTTTATTTGATAAGTTCCTTCTTCATCCCATTGATGAGAGACAGTAACTTCTTCTCCAGATTCGTATGGGCCGATCCAATCTTCTTCTGTACCATCACCCCAATCAATTAAAATCCATACTTCATCACCTTCAGGATCATCTGTTACAAATGTATAGTCTAATTCTACGCCTGGAAGCCCACCCGTTGGACCATTAATTCTAGGTGGTTCTTGTTCATTTCCCTGCTCATATTTAATAATTTTAAATTCATCAATATATCCATCAAAAAAATCTGTTAAAGAATAAACATCCACACCCATTTTAGCTTTT
>DAOVGR010000084.1 GCA_030672305.1 Thermoplasmatales archaeon
TTGACATAATATCACTCCTTAAGACAAGTAACTCGTATTAGAGTATAATAGATAAATATTTGGTATAAAAAAATTAATGTACAATAGAATCTATAGTTTATTTTTTCTTAGCGGAATTGACATCATTTGTATAGTTTTTATCAGCTGGTTTTGAAGAAATTATGTAGCCTCTTCGTTTTCTTGACCATTTTGCCCATCTGGCTAGGATTAGAGGTAAGAGTAATACTGAAGTGATAAACGAATAAGCTATTGTCATTACCATTATTACACCGAATTGTGCTTCTGGAGGAATTGGTACGAACACAAGCATTCCAAATCCTAGTGTAGTTGTTAAAGCAGCAATTAGTAGTGCTCCGCCTGTTTTTCCAATAGTTTCAGTAAGTGCAGCAGTAATATCACCTGTTTTATCTGCTACAAGTTTGAATCGCTCTGTTGCATGAATTGCATAATCTATTCCAATTCCAATGGTTAGACTTGTGACTGTTATTGTAAGTATATTTAGACTGTAACCAATGAAGTACATTGTTCCAAGTATCCATATAATGGAAATTAAAACAGGAATTATTACAATAAAGCCAAGAGTTAATCGTCTATATGCAATCATTAGAACAATTGTTGCTAGAATAAAAGCAATAAAAGTTGATAATATTTGACTTTCAGTAAGCGATGATGTTATTTTATGAGTGATTAATAATGGCCCAGTAATAATTACGCTTACTTCTCCATAATCTTCTAGGTCATCTTGAAGGTCTTCATCCATTATTTTGAGATCTTCTTGAAGATCAATATCCTCGCTTGTTGCTGATACAATATTTATGTATACCCTAATCATTGCAGAATCATATCTACCATTTTCAGATTTAGCAATTAAGAATTGTGTTTGCATCCCGTACTCAAGACTATCCCATAAGAAATCATAAAGTCTTTTTACATCTGCATTTGTCTTAGGTATTTTTGAATTTTCATCTAAATTGAACTCCTCTATTAAAGATAAGTTATTATTTACTGCTTGGTTGATTAATAGATATATACTTTCTGCCTTTTGAGTTCCATCTGCATTTCTGCCAATAAATGTATCATCTTCTAGATTTTCATGTGTTTTCATAAGTCCTGTTAAAGCAGCTACTGTAGCAATGTTACCCTCTAGTAAAATGAACTCTTGATCTTGACCAATAAATGGAAAGTTGTCTTCAAGTTTGTGATACACCTCAATTGAAGGCTTTCCCTCAGGTACAAAAGATTCCCAGTTAAAACCCGTTTCAATTTGGGTTGCCCCAACTCCTGCAACTAAAGTTATTATTAATAAAATTCCAAGGATTTTTTTCTGGTGACTAAGAATTTTCTTTGCCATCTTTTCCATTATAATGTTTAATTTGAAGGTTTGATTTTTCGTTTTAAAAAATTTCTGTTTTTTTCTATCAAGTATGTATCGAATTGATGTCTGCAAGGTTATCGCTGTAATAAAAGTGTAAATGATTCCTAACGCAAGAAGCAGTCCTAAATCACGCAGCGGTGCAAGTGTAGCACTTAAAAACGATAAAAAAGCAATAACTGTTGTAAGCATAGCAAGAAACATAGCTGTTCCAATTTCAAAAACAGATATCTTAATTGCTTCTGCAGGTGTTCTTCCTTTTGATAGTTCTATCCTATAATTATGAGATAGATGTACTGAATAATCAACTCCCAGTCCCATCAATAGTGGAAATAATGCAACTGACATCACAGTAAAGGATATTCCAAGCAGAACCATGGTTCCGAAAAGCCAAATAATTGAAACAAGAAGAGCAATCAAAGGTAGAACCATATAAGATAATTTTCTAAATGAAATAAATAAAACTGCAAGTATCACTATAAAGATCAGTGGCATGATAATTGTGTTTGACTCAGTTGTGACTTCGTTCATTTCAACAGAAATTACTGAATCACCAGTAGCTTGCACAGAGATAAAATTATAGTTTGCATCGATATTTTTTATTTTTTGTAGTAGAGCTTTTGTCATCCCAAGTTGGTCTTGATAATCCCAACCTAAATTTAGATTAAGAATAACAATACTAGCTTGAGGATTTCCTGTTTCTTCAAAGTCTTTAGATAAGAAGCTTAATGCATTGATTCTTACTTCTTCCAAAAGTGCTGTTTTTATAAACAAAATTCTATCAGAACTTCCACTGTCAGGGGCGATATCTGTGTTTATCCATGATTCATCCATCTCCTTTAAAGCTATTTGATCGGGAATTGGTATGTTTTCATCAAAATCTTTGAAAATCATATCAAAGTCTTCCCAAGTGATATTTCCATATTTCTCAAGAAGTCTGCTTGCAATTCTGCCTAGAATTGGTCTGTTTCTTATTTTTTCTAATCTGTTAAGAAGTACAGTTGTATTTGCTGAAACCCTAAGCCAGGGAAGACTGCCTATCGGAGATTTATAGTACCTTGTTCCTGCTTTAAAATTTGTAATTTTGGCTGGTAGCTCATAAAATCCAAAACGTGGTGCAATACCATAACTACCAAGTTCTTCTCTTGTAACACTTATCTCAATTAGATTTTTATTTGTATTAAAATTAATTTCTGCTGTTTTTAATGCAAGAGGGAAATACATCGATTGTTCTGGTAGTTTTACCCACAGATATGCTTCTTTTTTAAAGGAGTTGATAAGTTCTCTATTTCTTATATTTTGAAGAAGTGTAATTATATTTTTTAATGGTCCTTTTCCAAGTTCCCATAGTGGATGAGTTGGTTCTATATGAGCTGTTATTCTATAATCAATGTCAAGTCGTGGATCAGGAATAAGTATATTTTCAAAATCAATGAACCATTCTACAGTATTCATAAGTGGAATTGGTGATTTTAATCCTGATTCAAATTTTGATAGATCATATACCTCAAATGAAAAGGTCATTTTTTCGTCATTATAACCTATATCACAGTTTTTTATGTCTAGTTCATCTATTGATTTTCCTCTAAAAATTCTTGGATACCTTTTGTAGTTTATCTCTTCATTGGGGTCGTCTTCTGGAAATATTTTTATTGAATTTACTTCTTCTTTGCCAAAAAGGTCCTTTAAAGCAAGCATAATTTGTTCATCAGTACTATTTTCAAATGTTTCCCCAAATTCAAGGAAACAAACCTGTTCTAAAACTGTTATTATACTGAGGGCTTCATCGACTTCAGGTAGTTTAGTTAGTTCTTTTTCTATGTAATATTGCTCTCTTAATGCTTCAGGTGTAATTGTGCTATCGGCTTGTTGATTTTCTATATAAAGAAACATGGATATTTGGGTTTGACTAAATGTGGACATTATTCTAAAATAAGCTTCTATTACTTCGTCATCTGGCATGAATTCTTTGTAATCGGTTTTCATCTCTATGCTTGGTATAAGTATTGAAAAACCTATTGTGATTAGAAGGACAAAAGTTATTACCAGCCATGGTCTTTTTTCAATGAGTCTACCAAGAGATTTTAGCATTATATTTTTGTCCCCACTTCAATTGTTATAAGATTTTACCGGTTAACAGTATTTAATATATAACTCTATTTATATATCTTTATCTTTACATTTCTTGACATAAATAGATTTTGTTTTTTTTAAAGTTTAAATCATAATTATTAAATAACTCCTATTGATTCAGAGACAGCATTTGAGGGGTATAGATGGAATTAGGTATAACATTATTAGCACCAATTGGAGGCATAATTGCTCTGCTTTTTGCATTATATCTTTTCTTTAGTGTTAAAAAGCAGGATCCTGGAAGCGAAAAAATGAGGGAACTTAGCAGTGCAATCCGTGAGGGAGCTATGGCCTTTTTAAAAAGTGAATATAAGGTTTTGGTTGTTTTTGTTGTGGTTGTTGCGATACTGCTTCTTCTTGCTTCATTTGTTGAAGGAAGCGGTATGCATTGGGGTCTTTCTGTTGCATTCGTTGTTGGAGCAATATTTTCTGCAGTGTCAGGCAATATTGGTATGCGTACTGCTACAATGGCAAATACTAGAACAGCAGAAGGCACAAAAAAAGAATTGTCTAAAGGTCTTTCAATTGCATTTTCTAGCGGTGCTGTAATGGGTATGTGTGTTGTAGGACTAGGTGTACTAGGGATTTTTAGCTTATATTCCATATTTTTTTATATTCTTGATTTAGGTGCGAGTGTTACAACTAATATTTTATTTGGTTTTGGCTTTGGAGCATCATCTATTGCATTATTTGCTCGTGTTGGTGGAGGAATATATACAAAATCTGCCGATGTTGGAGCAGACCTTGTCGGGAAAGTTGAGGCAGGAATTCCAGAAGATGACCCAAGAAATCCAGCTGTTATTGCAGATCAAGTAGGGGACAATGTTGGAGATGTTGCTGGAATGGGTGCTGATCTTTTTGAATCATATGTTGACTCAATTATTGCTACAATGGCCCTTGCAGCAATAGCTGGTGCCGTTGTCACCAGTGGAGAGATTCTTCCATGGCTACCAAAAGCAGAGATACTTGCATCAGGTGATACATTGAATTTTATTATTCTTCCATTGATTATTGCTGCTATGGGGATTTTTTCAGCATTGATCGGTACATTGGTTGTGATATTTGGACGAGGAAAAAACATATATGGTGCTCTAAGAAATTCTTTGTTTGTTGCAACGATTTTAACTGCGATTTTTGGGGGAATTGCTACTTGGTATCTTATTGGTAGATTCGAACCTTTTTATGCAATGCTTGCAGGTCTTGTTGGTGGAATCGTAATAGGGCTTTCAACAGAATACTTTACATCTGAAAAAAGGAAACCTGCTCAAGGTATTGCTGAAGCTTCTAAAACAGGACCAGCAACGGTTATAATCCAAGGAATTCAGGTTGGTATGATTAGTACTGTAATTCCTATTATTTCTGTTGTTGCTGCAATGATTTTTGCTTATGAATTATCAGGTTTTTATGGTGTTGCATTATCTGCTGTTGGAATGCTTAGTATTCTTGGTGTGTCTCTTGCAACTGATTGTTACGGACCGGTTGCTGATAATGCTCAAGGAATATCTGAAATGGCTAAAATGGGTAAAGAAGTTCGTGAAAGAACAGAACAACTTGATGCAGTTGGTAATACCACTGCTGCAATGGGCAAAGGATTTGCAATTGGTTCTGCTGCTATTACATCTCTTGCTCTCATTTTTACTTATATGTTTATTGCAAATCAGATGCTTAGTGCAAAAGGAGAAGCCTTGCTTACTTTAAATTTGAGTGATCCATATTTGGTAGCCGGAATATTTATTGGAGCTTTGCTCCCGTTTGTATTTTCTGCTCTTACTCTAGGTGCTGTTGGAAGAGCTGCGCATGCAATGGTTGAAGAGGTTCGTTATCAGTTCAAAAAATTCAATCTTTTAAAAAGTGATAAGAATAAACCTGATTATGCTAGATGTGTAAAGATTAGTACAAATCGAGCTTTAAAGGAGATGATTGTTCCAAGTTTAATGGCGGTGATTTCACCTGTTGTTGTTGGGATTGTACTAAAACCTGCTGGCCTTGGAGGTCTTTTAATGGGTTCTATTGCGACAGGTTTCTTGTTGGCGGTTTTTCTTGCAAACTCTGGTGGTGCATGGGATAATGCAAAAAAATACATTGAATCTGGAAATCTTGGTGGTAAGGGTTCTTCTAATCATAAGGCAACAATAATTGGTGATACAGTGGGTGATCCATGTAAGGATACATCTGGTCCTTCACTAAATATTCTCATAAAATTAATGTCAATTGTATCACTTGTATTTCTACCTCTTATTATTGCTTTGACATAGTAAGATTTGTATTCAAAAAGCATATAAGGAGTAAGCCTATTCCACCACGATTATCATTAATTTATAGTAGGGTTTCATATGTATTATAAGGTTAGAATTGGGGATACTGTTCGTATCCCTCCAAATAAATTTAGCGAAGATCTAAATGTTGTTATCACAAATATCGTTCAGAAAACCTTTGAAGGAACAATGAGAAAGGAGTATGGGATTATTGTTGTTGCTGATAATATACAACCTGTTGGAAACGGAATTGTCATACATGGCGATGGGGCAATGTATCAGAAGATATCATTTGATGCATTGACGTTTAATCCAAGACTTCAGGAGGTTCTTGATGCAATTGTTTGTGAAATTGTTGAGTTTGGAGCGTTTTGTCATATAGGTCCACTTGATGCTTTAATTCATATGAGCCAGATTATGAATGATTATGTTGAAGTTGATGCGGAAAATGAGATCATAACTGGAAAAGAAAAGAGATTGAGCTTGAAGACCGGTGACATTGTTAGAGCTAGAGTTGTAGCAGTAAGCTTGAATGAACTTTCCTCAAGAGAAAGTAAGATTGGTCTTACTATGAGGCAGCCTGCACTTGGTTCACATGAATGGATCTATGCACCAGTTGAAGAAGAAAAAAAGAAAGATGAGAAAGTAAAAAAGGAAAAGAAGAAAAAGAAAAAGAAGAAGGGTAAGAAATGAAGATTGTGAGAGCATGTAAAACATGTCATAAGCTTACTGAAAGTGATGTTTGTCCTAATTGTTCACTTCCTACTTCTAAAAGATGGCGTGGTTATGTGATCATTCGAAATCCAGAAAATTCACAAGTTGCTAAAGCAATGAACATAACCAAACCTGGAAAGTATGCATTGAAGGTTATGTAAATTTTTTTAGAATTATGCACGTTCTTCCTGAAAAATTAAGAGATCTTCTTAAAACTCCTGTCGGAAAACTTGTCGATGAAAAGGGTCTTATTGAACTATTAAGATGTGAAAAGCATATCATTTCGATTGGTGATCAGGTCACTTACACTCTTTTAAAGCATGATATTGAGCCTTCCTTCTGTGTTGTTGATTTTAAGACAAAAAGAGGGAAATGCCCAAAAGAAATTGTTGATCTTTTGAAATCCTTTGGAAAGAAAAGCATTGTTGTTGAAAATCCCGCGGGCATTCTTTCTGATGATCTTTTTAATACAGTTAAACTTGCAATTGAAAATTTGGAGGTTGGCTCCCTTCGTATAGAGGTTTTGGGTGAAGAGGATCTTGCTTCTCTTCCTGCAATCTATTTTGCTCCTTCAGACGCAACTATAATATATGGTTTGCCAAATAAGGGGGTCTTAGTTATTAAACCAACTAAAGAGATGAAACAAAAGGTTAAAGAAGTTCTTGATGAGATGTGAGAATTATGGAAATTGAGATCGATTCAAAAAGAAATAATCCTTTGCTTAATAGAACTGAGATTTATTTTACTATAAAGCATGAGGGTGAGGGTACTCCTAATCGTGAACTTATCAGAAGTGAGCTTGCTGATAAGTTAAATGTTAAAAAGGAAAATATTGTCGTTAACACTGTTGATTCTAGTTTTGGAAAACAAGAGATTTCTGGTTACGCAAAGATTTATTCATCTATTGCTAAAGCAAAGGATATTGAAAGTGATCATATTCTTATAAGAAATCAGATAATTGGAGGTGGAAAGAAACCTGAGAAAAAGGGTGAAGTAGCTCCTCCACCACCGAAAGAAAAGCCTGTTGAACCACCTAAGGAAGAAGAAAAGTCTGCTGAACCTGCCGCTGAAGCAAAACCTGAACCTGCTGCTGAACCACCTAAAGAAGAAGAAAAGTCTGCTGAACCAGAAGCTGAGGTAGAACCTGAACCTGTTGGAGATGTTAAAGCTGAGGAGCCTCCAAAGGAGGAAGCACCTGCTGCTGAACCACCTAACGAAGAAGAGCCGGCATCCGAACCACCTGTTGAAGAACCTACTACGCAAGAACCACCAAAAGAAGAAACTCCAAAACAAGAGATGCCTGCAGAAGAACCTGTTGAAAAAAAGGTTGAACCAGCCAAACAGGAAGTAAAAGAAGAGGAAAAACCTAAAGAAGAAGAGAAACCAAAAGAGAAACCTAAAGAGGAAGAATCCGGTGAAAAAGAACAAACTGATAAGGAAAAGAAGGAATGAATATGAAGAAGACTGAGTTTTTCAAAGTCGAAGGTGATAGGATCAGCCGTGTCCGTAGGTACTGTCCAAAATGTGGACCTGCAGTTTTTTTGGCTGATCATAAGAATCGTTTTAGTTGTGGTAAATGTGGTTATACAGAGTTCAAAGGAGGAGGAAAACCCTCTAAACCTGCACCGGTTGAGAAAAAACCTGTTGAAACACCAGTGGAAGCAAAAACTCAAGCACCTACTCAAGAACCACCAAAAGAGGAAGTCCCACCAATTGTGGAAGGGGAATCTGAAGAAAAGGAACCAGAAACTGCTAAAGAAGAAGCTCCTGTAGAAGAGAAACCTAAAGATGAAATCCCCGAAGAAGAGGAATCCTCTGAGGTAAAAGAAAAGGCTGAAAAATCTTCTGATGAATCATCTGATGAAGATAAAAAGGAGTAATTATTTTTAAAAAAATAATAAGAAAAAGGCCTTGATTTTTCTATATTTTAATTAAACCTTGGCCTGTATTAAATGAGATATAAAAGATTAATTTTTTAGATTTCGCCAAAGAACTCTCTTAGTTTATCAATCTCTGGATTAGGTATTCCGCATTTTTGAGCTGGGAATAATTCCTCTATTAATTGAATGTCTGAGATATATCCTTCAAATAGTTTTGCAACAACCTCAACAAATCGTTTTGCAATTTTAATTTCTGGTGCGTTGAAGCAAATTACCCAGTCGTATGCACCAGTTGCGTAAAAACTGTTTATTATGTCGATATTTATACCATCTGATTTCTTTGTAAGTTCTCTATCAACTATTCTATCAATTATATCTCCAGCTATTGGTTGAATTGATCTTTTGATAAGTATCATATACCTTTTCATATCTTGTTTTTCATCATCAATTACTGCGGTATACCCCCAAATTGTGTTGTTATTTTCAAGGTTTTTAATAATTCTCCATACTTTTTGTCTTGAAAAGCCACAGGTTTTTGCAATTTCATTTATGCTTTTATTTGCATTTATTGAGAGTTCGCGTACTATTTTTTTCTGATCTAATAAAATTTGAGCTGCGCTATTTTTTGCCATAAATTGCACCGAATCTGTTTTTTGTATAAAAAGTTTTAGATTGTATGATAACATTTTTCAAATTGTGTGCAATTTTTCTTCAAAATGTTACAAAAAAAGGCACAACGAGGCATTTATCGTAACCTATATAAATAAATGAATGTCACAGTATATCTGTCATTTTGACATTTTGTCATTTTGCTAAAATATATTTAAATATAAGGAGTGATAGATATTATCGTGATATAATGTACCACGAGGATGATGGTCGGTTGAAGGGAAGAATTAAAAATCTAATTGGGGATAAAAAAGTAATAAACAAAAAAATTCTGATTCCTATATTTATGATTCTTTTTAAGAATCTATATCTCACGGTGATCTTCATACAGTAAATAAATTTACTATATCCCTCCTATATTTTTTTTTATTTTTTGAAATGCCTTTTTAAAAAAGGTTTGCTTTATTTTGTCGATATTAAAAGATCCATTATTTTACATATATTTATTAAAAATATAATCATTATTAAAATAATAATTAATTTAGAAACACAAATTCTTATAGGTGTTATAAATTGAATTAATTATTACTCTTGCTTTTGAATATCTCTTTTGAAAGAACCTTAAGAAATTCATAAGCATTTCTCTTATGTCATTTAACTCATGTTCATTTATTGAATTAATAATTTCGTTGTTTTGAGAGTTCTTTGCCTCAACAATATCTCCATCTTTATTTTTTGAAAACATACAATCTGAAATTTGATTGTTTGATGATGAATGAAGATATATTCCATGGACGGAATTATTGTAGATTTTACAATTAAGAATTATATTTCTATCATTTGATGAAGTAATTGCATCAATTCCTGTATGGGTGTTATCAAAGAACTCACAATCTATAATTGAGTTTTCTGATGAGTATTGAAGTTCTATTCCATCACAGTTATCATGAAATATGCAGTTTATGATTTTGTTTTCAATACAATCAGAAAAAGACGTTCCTATAAGAGCGATTCCTTCATCCTTGCATCCCCAGAATTCACAGTTTTTTACTGTGTTTCCTGAAGTAAATATTGCAATTCCTACTGGTGTATCATAGATATTGCAATCTTCTATTTGAACATTTGATGCTGTGATTTTTATACCGGTAGTATAGAGACCAGGACCTCCATTTGTGATACTTAGATTTTTTATTATTATATTGGGAGATCCTAGTCTAATTCCATATTTGTTCTTCTCGGAGATGGGATTGATAATTGTTTTATTTTTATCTTCTCCTAGAAGGGTTATTTTCTTTTTTATATTTAGAATTTCATTATAAACTCCTGATTTTATGTGTATGGTTGAACCCTCGGGTGCGTTGTTTATTGATTCTTGTATTGTTTTGTAGTCTTCCTTTCCATTTTTATTTACAGTTATTTTATTTGATTGTCTTATTGATATTGCTTCAATGTTTGTAATTGCAAATATATTTAAAATTAAAACTATGATTAGTAGTAATGAAGTTATTCTGAGTGCGTTTTTCATCTTACCATACCACGTTAGAAGTTAGCGTGAGACTAACTAACGCGATATTTTTTGTTATCTAGTATATTTAAATGTTTTTTGTTAAAATACCAAAATGTAAAAAAATCAAATTATTGGCACAGCCTATAACATTATTATCTAGATATATACTATAATAATATTTATATATAAAACAAATTGTACTTTTTCATAAATGACAAAGATATTTATTGATGTTATTTTTTTTGTATTTGATATTAAAATCTTTTGTGGATTTATTATGAATCTATCCTAAAACTTTAAGCAAATACTTTTAGTGTGGGTATTTTATAATAACATTTTAATTTAGATTTATAGGGCAATATTTATATATTATCTAAATTATAACATAGTATACTTTTGCTTACTAAAATAGTAGGTGCGTCTTACTAATTTAGTGAGCAGGGGAGGAATAAAAAAATCTCTAATTAAGGAAAGTTAATAGATTAAATTATTGTGTTATTAGGAGGAAAAGAAATATGAAAAATAATTTTATAAAAAGTAGAAGTAGTTATGGAAGAATATTTGGTGCAAGTATTTTAGCAATTTTTATGCTGGTGAGTGCAATTTTTGGATTGATACTAACATCTTCAGATACAATCGAAGCTGCTATTGAAAATGATTTTGAATACGATTTTGGTGACGCTCCTGACGATTTCTCACATCATTATAATACACTTCTTGCAAGTAATGGAGCAAGACACATAAATGATAGTGGTTACTTTATTGGATCATTAAAGGATAATGAGTCTGACGGAATATCAAGCGCGGCAAATGGTGATGATATTAATGGTATTGATGATGAAGATGGTGTATCTTGGACACCATTCTATCCTCAACAAGGACATACGGCAAAATTAATAGTTACTACCACTGTCCCTGTTGATTCACCAAACGGAAATCTAAGTGCTTGGATGGATTTCGACAGAGATGGTTATTGGGATGATAGTGAACAAATTCTCTCAGATGTGAGTTTAGGGACAGAAGTCTCTGAAAATCCGTTCACAATACCTTGTTCTACTGAAATAGGATATATCTATTTAAGATGCCGTTTTAGCACTGACGGTGAATTATCCTATGATGGTTGGGCATCTGATGGAGAGGTCGAGGATTATAGGGTCTATATCATAGCTGATGATGAATATCCATCGCAAACCATTGAGTTTGGAGGACCTAAGATAATTAGGGAATGGCAATGGAGTGAATATTTTGTTGTTGGTCCTTATACACCCGTTTGGATAAACTCAAGTGATGCATGTCCTGGCTCAGAAAAAATTGAATACTCTGTTTGGGTTGCTGATGATCTTGAAGACCCAATTGTTTGGACGTTTCTTTGGAATTTGACTGTTTATGATAATGATGAAAATGATTTAGATGAAACCTATGGATCTATTGTTACAGTGTTTTATAATGATGAGACTTGCCTTCATGAAGTCAGATATCAGTGTTGGGATTATGATGGTGCAACTGAGGGATTTTTCACCATAGATTTCTTTGTCGATAAATGTGGCCCAATAACCACCAAGGTTGTTGGATGTCCAAAATACAGCTACGGCTGGCCATATCCGCCATGGATAAGTGGAATTACACCTTTAACATTTAACTCAGTTGATAATTGTTGTCTTCCAAATGGCACCGCTGTTGATAAAATAACAATAAAAGTATGGTGGAAAGCTGACACTTGTGACAGTTCAGGTGCGTTTAATTTAATTGATACGATAGTTGTTGAAGATGGCGACGGAAATGATATCAATCCAGAGGAAGGAAGAATTGGATATGAATTCCATTTCGAACAAACTGGATATTACGAACTTGAATATTGGGGAGTTGATATGATGGGTAATGTAGAAAGCCATCATAAACAACAGCATCGAGTAGACGTCGACCCACCTGAAATTACAAAGACATATCCAGAAGATGGATACTGTGAAATCGATGAACATGAAGGTTTTATAAAATGTTGCTCACCAATTAATCTTAGTGTTGAAGAGATGCCTGATGATACCTGTTATGCTGGTCTTTATGGTATGTTCTGGCGCTATGATTGGAATGATACTTATTATCCTGCAGAGGGAGAAGAGGGAGCAGTCAATGGTGAGGATATCGTTGAAGATTTATGTATTGTTGATTTTGAAATAGAGGGATATTGGTGGTATCCATATGATGAAGAGATTCATTTCTATGAAGAATGTGAACATGATCTCCGGTATTTTGCTATTGATAATGTGGGTAATTACGATGAAGTCCATAATCAGAATTACTTTGTTGATAACACACCGCCAATAGCAATAAAAGAAATTGGTGAACCAAAGTGTCAAAATGAACTACCAGATGGAGATTGGTGTATAACAAGCCAAACGCCTATATGGCTTAATGTTACTGACGATGGTACAGAACCCTGTATAGCTGGTTCCATTCATCTATTCTATCGTATTTGGTATGATGGTGCTTGGGAAGGATTTGATGTATTTGTTTCTGAAGGAACACTTAGTGAAGAAATTTATCTTGAAGGTGATTGCATGCATTATCTCGAATTTTTCGTAGAGGACTGCGTTGGAAACAGATGGCCTGCTGAAGGATATCATAATGAAACATTTTATGTTGATGATACACCACCTATAATAATTAAAACCGTCGGAGATCCAAATTGTTGGATTCCTGATACTCCTAATTACTGTGTTAACCTTAGCACCTTAATTACCCTTGATACTGAGGAGGTAGGTTGCTGTCAAAACGATTCAGTCACTATTGAATATAAAATCTGGTTTGATGGTGAATGGACTGATTGGATGCCATATGAAGGTCCATTTAGTTTTGATGAGGAGTGTGAGCATGTTTTGACTGTTAGGGCGTATGATTGTCTTGGTAATGGTATGGATGATGCCTTTTGGCATACTGAGACGTTCTATGTTGATGAAACACCACCAGAGATTATTAAATGCGTTGGTGAACCAAAGTGTGAGGTTCCAGGTACAGATGATTGGTGTGTTACTACAAGTACTTTGATTACTCTTAAAGCTGAAAATAAAGGATGTTGTGATTATGGAGATTTTACTTTTAAATACAGAATTTGGTTGGAAGGAGAAGGATGGACTGGATGGGAACCTTACGCAGGTCCATTTACTTTCACTGAAGAGTGCATGCATTATCTTGAGGTTCTTGCAACTGATTGTCTAGGAAATGAGGCCTTGGATAACGAAACTTTCTATGTTGATGATAGTGCTCCTGTAATTACTAAGACTGTTGGTGAGCCTAAGTGTGATCTACCTGACTCTGATGATTGGTGTGTTACTACCGATACTTTGATTACTCTTGAGGCAGTTGATGAGGATTGTTGTCCAAACAGTAGTATAACTATTGAATATATGATTAGTCATCCTGGTGCTCAATGGCAGACTTATACCGGTCCATTTAGTTTTGACGAGGAGTGTTCACATACTTTATATGTTAGGGCTTATGATTGTCTTGGTAATGGTATGGATGACCAGTATTGGGATAAGGAGACTTTCTATGTTGATGATAGTGCTCCTGAGATTATCAAAACTGTTGGTGAGCCTAAGTGTGATGTTCCTGGTACTGATGATTGGTGTGTTACTACTGATACCTTGATTACTCTTGAAGCGATGGATGAGGATTGCTGTCCGAATAGCGATATTACTATTGAGTATAAGATTGGTGATGGCAGTTGGCAGACTTATATCGAGCCATTTAGCTTTGATGAGGAGTGTGAGCATATTCTTAGGGTTAGGGCTTATGATTGTCTTGGTAATGGTATGGATGATCAGTATTGGGATAAGGAGACTTTCTATGTTGATGATAGTGTTCCTGTGCTTACTAAGACTGTTGGTGAGCCGAAGTGTGAGGTTCCTGGTACTGATGATTGGTGTGTTACTACTGGTACTTTGATTACTCTTGAAGCAGAGGATGAGGATTGCTGTCCAGATAGTGATATTACTATCGAGTATATGATTGGTGATGGTAGTTGGGAAACTTATGTTGGACCTTTCAGCTTTGCTGAGGAATGTGAGCATGATTTGGCAGTAAGAGCTTATGATTGTCTTGGTAATGGTATGGATGAAATGTATTGGCATACTGAGACTTTCTATGTTGATGATAGTCATCCTGTGATCACAAAAACTGTTGGTGAGCCTAAGTGTGATATCCCTGGTACTCCTAATTGGTGTGTTACTACTGGTACCTTGATCACTCTTGAAGCAGAAAATCGGGGTTGCTGTTTGAATAGTGATATAACTATTGAGTATAGTATCAACTTAGGAGATTGGCAGACATATACTGGTCCGTTTAGTTTTGCTGAGGAGTGCGAGCATCTTCTTATTGTTAGGGCTTATGATTGTCTAGGTAATGGTATGACTGAGCCGTATTGGGATATTGAGACTTTCTATGTAGATGATAGTGCTCCTGAAATCACTAAGACTGTGGGTGAACCGAAGTGTGAGGTTCCTGATACTGATGACTGGTGTGTTACTACCTTTACTTTAATTACTCTTGAAGCAGAGGATGAGGATTGCTGTCCAAATAGTGATATAACTATTGAATATAAGATTGAGGATGGCAGTTGGCAGACTTATACTGGTCCGTTTAGTTTTGCTGAGGAGTGTGTGCATAATTTGACTGTTAGGGCGTATGATTGTCTTGGTAATGGTATGGATGAAATGTATTGGGATATTGAGACTTTCTATGTTGATGATAGTGTCCCTGTGATTACTAAGACTGTGGGTGAGCCTAAATGTGAGGTTCTAGGTATGGTTGAAGATTGGTGTGTTACTACCAGCACTTTGATTACTCTTGAGGCAGTTGATGAAGGATGTTGTCCAAACAGTAGTGTAACTATTGAGTATATGATTAACTGGGGTGGATGGCAGACTTATACGGGTCCATTTAGTTTTGCTGAGGAGTGCGAGCATATTTTAGATGTTAGGGCGTATGATTGTCTTGGTAATGGTATGGATGATCAGTATTGGGATACTGAGGTTTTCTATGTTGATGATAGTGCTCCTGAGATTTTCAAAACCGTAGGTGAGCCTAAATGTATGGTTCCTGGTACTGATGATTGGTGTGTTACTACTGGTACTTTGATTACCCTTGATGCACTAGATCAAGATTGCTGTCCGAATAATGATATAACTATTGAGTATAAGATCGGGGATGGCAGTTGGCAGACTTACACGGTTCCGTTTAGTTTTGCTGAGGAGTGCGAGCATATTCTTAGGGTTAGGGCGTATGATTGCCTTGGTAATGGTATGGATGATCAGTATTGGGATACCGAGACTTTCTATGTAGACGATACCGCTCCGGAAATTGTGAAGACGGTGGGAGATCCGAATTGTTTCATCAATGAAGGTGAATACTGTGTTACAACTGACACAATTATTACAATAGATGTTATTGATGAAGATTGTTGCGATGATGATATAACGGTTTTCTATAGTATCAATGGAGGTACTCAGATTGATATATCAGATCTGTTACCATATGATTTGACTTTTGATCAGGAGTGTGAACATTTACTACAGATTTGGGCGTATGATTGTCTTGAACATTCAGATTATGATGCAGAGCTCTTTTATGTTGATGATACACCACCTGAGCTTATAAAAGAAGTCGGAGATCCACATTTCTATCTAGGTTTAGACGATTATGGTCATGATGTTTGGATGATATATCCTGAAACAGATATTTGCTTTGAAGCATTTAATGTTGGTTGCTGCCAAGATGGAGAAATCACCATTTGGTACAAATATTGGTATCTTGGAAATTGGACTGACCCGATGATATATGATGGATGCATTAATCTTGAAGAAGGGTGTGTGCATTACCTTGTAGCATGGGCTGTTGATTGTCTTGGGAATGCTGGTGAAGAGGATAACGAGACCTTCTGGGTCTGTGGACCTGGCGGAGGAGATGGTGATCCAAATGTTGAGATTATATTCCCAGAGCATGACTCAACTCAACAAACTGATTATGTTGAGGTGATACTGCATGCATATGATGACGATACTGTTTGGGAAGACCTAAATGTATATCTTTGGATTCCTGGTGGTAGAAGAGATGCACCATTCCTATATTACGAAGTAACACCACTTCCTGGTGAAGAGGATTACTATCATGCATTTGTTCCAATTTATTGGTATCAAGGTGGAGCACAAATAACTCTTGAAGCACTCGCAATGGATGAAGACGGAAACACTGGATTTGCACTTCCTGTAACATTCAGAGTTGATACTACTATTGTTTGGGATCAATGGATGCAGTATGGATGGAATCCATTACCTCTTAGTGGTGGAATGCCACCAGACTTTGGATGCAATGAATCAATTGAGAGTGTAATGTACTCAGTTGAAGGTTCCTATGATTGGGTGTTCCATTATGATCTAGATGAAGGTTGGATTAGTTATTTCATCGATCGTGAGATAAACGAGTTGACTACAATTGAAGGAGGTAAAAATTACTGGGTACACATCTTCAATGAAAGTGGACTTAGATATTACATCGGTGTTGGTGAAATCGAGATACTTTATCCAGAAGATGAAGCTCTATTATTTGATCTCAATGAAATAAATGGTACAACATGGAACTCAGAAACTGGAATGGATGAAGTCCATGTCCAGATCTATTATAAAGACGAAAACAATACAAAACATTACTGGACTGGTTCTGCTTGGGGAATGACATCGACATATCTACCTTGTGATCTAGAGGTCGGTTATATTCAGAATTGGTTATACGATAGTACCGGTGTTGCATGGATACCTGGTGAAACATTTTATGTGAAAGCTAGAGCAATGGATATGTTTGGATGCTATGCATATGATATGGTTTCCTTTGAGTTTGAATCATGTATCTGTGCTCCAGAGATTGACCTTGAAAAACATATTTGGGACGGTGGAGAATGGGACAAGGCTCATACTTTATATTTAGGAGATGAAGCTTTATTTAACATAAGTATCTCAAACATTGGTGAAATAATCGGGTCTGGTGATGAATATTCTACTGCTAATGAAACGATTCTTGAAGCAATTGATAAGGGACTTGAGTATCTTGCTAGTCAACAAAACGCAGATGGCTCTGTTGTAGGTACTGGGTCATATAAAGTTGCACAAACTGCTTTTGCTGTTTTAAAATGGGCAGAACATGCTAGAAGATTTTTAGATAAAGACCCGTTTGATCCTACCTGGGAATATGCAGATAATACAATTTTAGGATTGCACTACTTATTCAACAACTCTTACTCTGCAACAATAACCGATCAACCAGCTGGTGATCCAGATACAAACGGAAACGGTATAGGAGTTTACTTTAAAAATTGGTATCCGGGATATACAACAGGAATTGTTATGCAAGCACTTGAAGCAACTAATCACCCTGAAAGAATTGTCGATTACGGTACTCATGCTGGTTGGACTTATGAAGAAGTTATGGAAGACTGTGTAGACTGGCTTGCATGGGCTCAAGTTGATGCAAAATGGGGTAATTACAGAGGCGGATGGAGATACTATGGCAATGATACCAGCAGCGATAACTCAGTTGCTCAATGGGCCGCATTAGGTTTTATGGCTGCTGAAAATTGGGGAATATCTGCACCAGAATGGGTAAAGACAGAGAATCTTTACTGGACTAATTATACTCAAAATGCAAATGGAGGCTTTGGATATACTGGTCCATCAGGTTTGGATGTTGATATGACCGGTGCTGGAATAATACAGCTAAATTACTGTGGTAAAACAACATCAGATTCTGAAGTTGCTGATGCGATATCTTGGCTAGCTGATAACTGGGGAGACCTTAATCAACCATATGCAATGTTTGCTGTTATGAAAGCATCAATGACTGCTCGACCTAGCAAGATAACACATTACGGAACCCATGATTGGGGACAGGAATATGATGATTATCTTATCTCAGTTCAAAACGCAGATGGCAGCTTCCCGAAAGATACCCATTCTGGAAGTGTTATTCTTGGAACTGAATATGCATTACTTGTCTTGCAGAGGATAGCTCCAGAAGTCGTTTCAGATTGTCCACCTTGTAATCTTAGTCAATGGTATATCAACGATACTTTACCAGCAGGCCTAGGATATGTAGAAAATAGCACAAGAATAATAGTAGTATCTTGTGACGGATACTATGAATCCTCAGGTCCTGAAGTTCAACCACAAAACATCATATCAAATCCAGATGGCTCAACAATACTTGAATGGTGGGAAACCGGTGATGAACCATTTGAGCTTTCACTATGCTCTGAAATGTTTATAGAATTCAATGCAAATTTAACTGATTGTGGATCACCAGAAGGACTTAACAATACAGCTTACGTAGAAGCGTATTCGCCTGATGACGATTCTTGGGTTTCTGATGAGGACACAGCAACAGTATTGGATGAATGTGAAGTTTGGGTGTAGATTGATAAAATAGACAGGTATATAAACCCTGAAAATAGATTACCATAAAGAAAAGTGGGGAAAGAGATTTATGAAAAACAAAAAGGTATATTCCATAATAATAGCAACCTTATTCTTGGGTTTAGCAATGACTGCAGTTCCAACCATGGCTGATGAATTTCATTCAGTATATGGTGATTTAACCATTAATGATGTTACACAAGCTCCATCTGGAACAGAGGTGAAACTATCATTCTCAGATGGATATGAAACAGATATTACCGAGTTCATTGGAAATTATCAAATAGATTTCACAGGACATGATTGGGATGATGGTTATTTTTCCGTTAAATACAAGGGTGAGTGGTATATCCCAGAGGGAAATCCATCAGTATTAATCGAACCGGATATTACTGGATATAAAATCGACCTGAACATTATATATTCAGAACCAGATCCAGACCCAGATCCTGACCCAGACCCAGACCCTGACCCCGACCCCGACCCCGACCCAATACCACCACCAGCAAACCTATTACCACACGCAGTTGCAAAAACAGATGATCCTCAAGGGTTTGTAGGCGAAGAAATTACATTTGATGGAACTGATAGTACTGATTCTGATGGGACAATCACAAACTATACTTGGGATTTCAAAGACGGAACAATAGGATTTGGAAGTACGGTTTCACACATCTATGACTCCCCTGGTGATTACAATGTAAAATTAACTGTTACCGATAATGGTGGAGCAACTGATTCAGATACAACAAGTGTTGTAATAGCTACACCTAACATACCACCCTATGCACCGGTAATTTCTGGTCCAACAATGGGTACAAAAAATGAGTCCTATGATTATACCTTTGTATCAATTGATGATGACGGGGATGATCTTTCATACAATATTACTGACTGGGGAGATGGTAATAGCACCAATACAGAGTTCTATCCAAATGCAACGGAAGCAACAGAACCTCATACCTTTGGTATGGCAGGAGTTTATACAATATCTGCTCTTGCATATGATAACCAAACAGCATCTGGTACGACAGACTATGTTGTTTTGATTGATGCATGGTGGGTAAAGGAAATCGGCTATCTTCTAGACTATGACGCAAATGGAGTCTATGAAAAGTTCTACAGCAACTCAACTTCTGAGGAAACAGGTTCAAAGAAAAACGATGACGGTAAATATCTAATTGATGAAGATGGAGACGGCGAATGGGACTGGGTATATGAAAAAGAAACAGACACACTTGAGCCCTACACTGAAGAAAAGGCAGATTACACAATGTGGTATGCATTGATACTACTGATTATAATCATTCTCATAATTCTTGGTTATCTTGCCGGTAGAAAGAAGAAGAAACCTGAAGAACCAAAACCAGCACCGAAGAAGAATGCTGGTAAAAACACAACACCTAAAAAGAAGTAGTAATAAATTCTAAAATCTTTCCTTTTTTTTTATTTTTTCATATTTTTCTATTATTTTTACGTATTTTATCCATATAATTTATATAAAGATATATTATACATATTCTGGCTTACTATCTTTAATGGGGGTAATTTTAATATGAATAAAAAAAAGTTGGGTTCAAAGTTAGCAATATTTCTTGTTCTGACGTCATTTATTGCGGGTGCATTTATGCCTGCTCAAGCAGAATCTCCTTTTCATTCGGTTTATGGATTTGTGTATATTAATGACGAACTTGCTTCCGCAGGAATGGAGGTTAAACTGACATTTATTGATAATCCAGAGGATATACCTGATATAATTGATTCAAACGGATACTACCAGATTGATTTTACAGATCATAATTGGGAGGTAGGTTTCTTTTTTGTAAAATTTGAAGGAGATTGGCTGGTACCTTTTGATAATTCCTCAGTAGATATAATTTCACAAGAAATCGGCTATGAAGTTGACCTACATATTAATACTTTGGGCAGTCCACCCGATAAACCTGTAAATCCACAACCAGAGAACAACTCGGTAAATGTGTCTATTAATCCTACGTTAAGCGTTCTTGTTATTGATCCAGATGATGATATCATGGATGTATCATTTTACGATGCATCAGATGATAGCCTTATAGGAATAGATAATAATGTCCCTAGTGGAGGAACGGCCTCTATTCAATGGGCAGGTCTTAGCCCTTCCACAGATTATTTCTGGTATGCAATTGCAGATGACTCAGAATTTCAAACAAGTTCAGATGTTTGGAATTTTAGGACAAGGATGAATCAGCCACCTAACAATCCTATTAATCCCGCACCAGCTGACGGTGCTGAAGATGTTGAAATAGACCCATTTCTAAGTGTTGATGTAACAGATCCGGATGGTGATATGATGGATGTATTGTTCTTTGATGCATCTGACGGAAGTCTCATCGGTACAGTCTTAAATGTTGCATCTGGTGGCACTGCTTCGGTACAATGGAAGGACCTTTCCTACAACACAACATACTCTTGGTACGCAATTGCAGACGATTCAGTGTATGAAACAAGGTCTGATACTTGGTCCTTTACTACAGAAGTTGATGATACTCCACCAACTGTTTCTATAACAAGACCTGAGAAGGGACTTTATATATTTGATAGAAAGATAAAGATCCTTCCCAGATTTATTAGACCAGCACTCATCATTGGTAGAATTACAATTGAGGCAAATGCAACTGATGAAGACTCAGGTATTGAAAGAGTTGAGTTCTACATAAATGGAAAATTAAAAGGAAATGATACAAGTGCTCCTTACGAATTCTTATGGGAGAGAGATCGTATTCGTCTGTTTCATATATTTGTTATAAAGGTTATTGCATATGACCTCAATGGTGCGGAAGCATCTGATAAGATGATTGTTAGAAAGTTTTTGTAAAATCATAATTTATAGCAGAAAATTTTCATGTAAATCGAAAGAGTATAGTGACTGTTTTTACATTTCCCCAAATAGGTTGGTACAAATCTATTTCCAAATTCAACATATCGATTATATCTTTTTATTTACTTAAAGACATCATTTATGATAGTTATATTAAAACAAAAAGTTAATTAATTAGTATTTACATAATGATAAGATAGTCATGAATGAAAGGCACTTTATTAGTACTATAAAGGAACAAAATCTTGCAATAATTACAATTCCTGATGCAGCGCGAATAATAAACAAAAGCAGGAAATACACAGTTTTATATCTAAAAAGGCTTGAAAAACGGAAAATAATAAAAAGAATTGAAAAAGGAAAATATTCGCTACAAGATACACCTTTCCAGGTAATAGCTAGCAATCTAATACTGCCTTCATATATTTCATTTTTATCTGGTCTATCCTATTACAATCTAACTACTCAAATACCAAGAATAACACAAATAGCAACAACAAAATCAAAAAAAAGAATTATAAATGAAAATGGGGAAATTCAATTTATAAACCTGAGAAGAGTTTTTGGTTACAAACGTGAGCAAACTCAATTTGGATATATTTTTATAGGAGAAACGGAAAAAATCATAATAGATTCGCTTTTTCTACCGAAATACTGCCCAATAAATGAAACTTTTAGCGCTATAAAGGATTCCAAATTAGATGTTAAAAAACTTATTGACTATGCCTTAAAAATGGATTCCATCGTTCTTATTAAAAGACTTGGATACTTCTTAGAACTTAATGATATAGATATTTATCTGAAAGTTAAAAAATATCTTAATTCTCGCTATGACCTACTAAATCCTCATCTTCCGCCAACGGGTAAAAACAACATTAGATGGAAACTAAAAATAAACGAGGTGCTATAATTTATGTTAACAAGAAAAAATCTAATATCTTATAGAGAAATAACTGGTTTTAACCTTGGTCAGATCGAAAAAGACTATCTACAACATATTTTTTTATTAAATTTTTATAGAAAAATCAAAGATGAACTTGTGTTTAAAGGTGGAACAGCTCTTCAAAAAACATATGGGTTAAACAGGTTTAGTGAGGATTTAGATTTTACATTTAAATCTAACATAGATACTGAATCTGTTTTAAATTCGGTAATAACCAACATGAAAATATTTGGATGTGAAACATTAAAAAAGAAAAAAAAAGAAGAGGATTTAGGAACTAATTATTTACTTAAAATAAAGGGTCCACTTTTCGATGGAACAGAACGGAGTCATTCCTATATAAGACTAGATATAAGTAAAAGAGAAAAAGTTGAACTACCAATTAATATAAACACGATAACTCCAATATATGAGGATTTACCCCCATATACTGCCCCCGTAATGGCTATTCCTGAGATAATGGCTGAAAAAATAAGGGCAATTTTTACTAGGGATAATGCAAGGGACATCTATGATCTCTGGTTTTTAATTCAGAAAAAAAATAGGGTTCCTGTTTCATTGATAAATTCTAAATTAAAATTCTATAATAATTTTTTTAATCAAAAAGAGTTTGAAAAACAAATTGAAAAAAAAGAAAAAATATGGAAACAAGAAATGGAGCAGCTTATACCGTTTCTTATTAGTTTTGGAGAGATAAAAAATAGTATTTTTTCACAACAATTTATTGAATTATAAATCTAGAGAAAAGAAAAGATTTCAAAGGATTTATTTAATAATCTTTCTATTTGATTTTATTTAAATGAGTGTGACAGATTATTTCCAATCGTTCAGATCATATACAAGAAATCCTTTTTTTCTTAGCTCATCCTTATTATCCACTTTTTTTGCAATGAGGCCAAAAAGTTCTTTTCTTTATGCACCGTTCAAACTCATTCATTATGTTCATCCCATAATGTGATTCCTTTTTTTATTTCTTGATAGAAGGCTTTGTCCTTTTCTTTTATTTTTAAGAATTCTACAGAATCTATCACAATCGCTTGAATCTTTCTTGTTTGTTTGCTTTTTTTAATAAAGCTTTTTACATCATTTTTATAATTTGTTAGAACAAGTAGGTCTATATCGCTGTCAAGGATATCTTCTCCATAAACACAACTTCCAAAAAGAATTATTTTTGTAGATATTTCTTTTAAATTGTTTACTATCGTGTTTAGTTCATTTATTGTCATAAATATTTTAAAACTCTTAATAGAAGGATTCTTCTCATTGATTGTGTAATACAGATTTTTTCCACTTTTTTTTTCATTAATTAAATTCATTAAGTGTAAGGATTTCAAGGCTTTATGAGTCCCACCAACACTCTTTTTAATTTTTTTAGCTATCTCTCTTAAGTAAAATTCTTTTTCTGGATTACGAGCTAAAAAGATTAAAATCTGAATACCCAAAGGAGTTATGTTCACTTTTTCGAACATATGTTCACTTTTTCGAACCATGATATATGAAGATACAAACCACTATATTAATCTATTCTCCAATTCATAACAAAATAAAGGATTATTTGATATAATACTCAATTTTTATTATCTACTATTTTTTACAATAATTTTTGGAATAAGTATACCTATATTAATTGTATACAAAAAAAAAGAATGTTTTCAGAGAGAGATTGGTTTGACTTTTAAAATCTAAATAGCCATTGTAGAAAAATGAAAAGATTTGGGAATCTTTTTAACAACTGAAGAAAAAATTTATTTTATCCGCGTCGAAATTTATTAAAATATTATATCTATAAGTTATCAAAATTGATTACCTACATATGGTAAATTTTATATATGATGTTTGTCATATATAATATTGATGAATTCAATAAATATGCTTGAAAGATTGGAGAGATATCCAACATTCAATGTTGATACAGTTGCAAATATTGCAAATAAAGATGCGACGTATGCAAAAGTATATATAAATAGATTGAAAAATAGAAAATTAATCAAACAACTTCAAAGAAATGTATATACTACTCAAGATGATCCACTAATTGTTGCATCTCGGACAATATGGCCCAGTTATATCTCTTTATGGGCTGCATTTCGCTATCACAATCTGACTGAGCAGATACCAAGTAAAATATCTGTTGTAACTACTCGTGCGAAAAGCCGTTATAGCATATCTTTAATGAATACAATGATTATATTTGAAAGAATTCGCCCTGAATACTTCTTTGGTTTTTCAAAAATCAGAAGGAATGAATTTGAGATATTTATGGCCAATCCAGAAAAAGCGTTAATTGATGCAATTTTATTAAAACGAATTTCAGCAACAGAAACCTATTCTATATTAAAGGAAAATTTGAAAAACTTATCGTCTAATAGGATAGTTGATTATATATTAAGAACACATAATAGAGCATTAGCCAAAAGATTTGGATGGATGCTTAGCTCTCTTGGCTGTAAAAATGCTAATAAACTGAAAAAACTCACATACAAGACAATAATTCCTTTTGACTATGCCAGATCAGTATCTGGAATGAAAAATAAAGAATGGGGCATAATCGTCAATATGGGGGGAATATAATTTTATCAAAAGCCGAATTAATGGATGTTGCAGAAAAAAAGCATCTATCATCGCAAAACACAGAAAAAGACTATCTCCAAGAGCTAATATTACATACAATCTCTGGTAATCGACGATTTCTAGTGTTTAAAGGAGGAACTGCTCTTTATAAATTTTATAATCTTAATAGATTTAGCGAAGATCTTGATTTTAATCTTATCGCTAAAAGATTTGATACAATCAAATTTATTAATGATATAAAAAGAGATTTAAATCTGATTGGGATGAAGAGAACATTGCATGAAATCAAGGAATTTGATAATGAAATTAATATTAAATTCATGATTAGAGGTCCTTTATATAATGGCGGAAAAGAAAGTATGTCAAGGGTGACAATAAATATAAGTAAGAGAGAGCAACCCAAAAAAGTAGAAGAGAAATTCTTAATTGCAGGTTACCAAGAAATCCCCTCTTTTGAGCTTTTAGTTTTAAATGTTGAAGAAATTGCAGCAGAAAAAGTTAGGTGTATTCTCACAAGAGAAAAACCACGAGATATATATGATCTTTGGTTCTTATTTAAAAAAGGAGCATCTGTTGATATTTCAACTGTAAATATGAAACTTAAGATATATGGATTAGAATTCAATTTAAAAAAATTTCATGAAAAATTATATGAAAAACAAATGATGTGGGCGCTTGATTTAAGAGATCTTATTTTGGGCAAATTACCAGATTTCAAAGGAGTTTTATCTGATCTTGAATCTTGGAGTAATAGTTGGAAGTAATACTTTTTTTAACTAAACAAATACCTGATTTCAATTTTAAATGATAAAGATGACAAATTGTCTAAATTAATTTTAACTCTTTTTCCATGTAACAATTTTGAAATATCATTTACAATATATATTTGTCTTTTCACAGGATAGGAGCGACCCTTTGATATAAGATTATCACATAGTTTGTTTATCTTTTGAGATGAATAGTTTGGAAAAATTTCCTTTATTTGTTCATTATCGATTATATCTGTTTTGTTTATGATTGTAAATATGATTTGCTCTTCTTTAGTTAAATAGTTTTTTTTATGCATTTAATTCCCATTTTAGGAATTATCTATATAAAAATTTCTAATAATATTTATTTTTTTACAATCTAATAAATACTTCAAAATAAGGTCGTAAATTACGGGGTATAAAATGATTTATTATATTTCCAATATAATGTAAATTTGTTTTAATTTAATCTATTTTTTTTGCAGGCTTTTTTCAATATATTGCATAGTTTTAATATGGTGTTTTATGTCCATATGCGAGTTGATCGCGAGTAAATAATCTATCCGATTTTTATCATTGAGCCGTCCAATAAGTTTAGGAATACGCCGTATCACCATCTCTCTCCAATCATCATTTGCTTTGATTGTTTCAATAACTTTTTCTACATCGCAAATTTCAAGTAGAACTTGTGAGTCAAAATTATTCTTATAGTCTACTGGGAGACCTAACTTTACCGCAGCCATATTTTCTGAAGTTGGTACTTTCACTTTTACTTTTTTTTTTGTCATGTGATAAGGGATTTCTCTTTCTTCAAACTCTGTTAAACTGAATTCAAAATAATGGTGTGTCTCTGATTCTTTTATTATTGGTTCTGATATTTCAATCCTCAGCTCTACTTTTTCCAATTTCTCTTCCATTTCTTCAGTGATTTTAACATGAGGATTATATTTTTGATAGAATTGGATGCCCCATTCATGCTTTCTTCCCTTAAGTCCTAGAGCTGCCAATTTAGATTCAATTTCTCTCATATTTTTAGGACTTGTTACACCATCAATATCGAGAGTATAACGGCTATGTTTATTACTAGTTAATGCCCTGACAGCCCATCCTCCGATTACAATGATATTATCCTTTATATGTTCCAAAAGTTCCAAGGATTGATCTTCAATATCTTTTTTTATTTGTTCTGGAAAGTCTTCGAGGTTCATAATCCTCTAACTCCATGTTTAATTCCTCCTATGTCGAGATAGAGGTCAATATTCCATTTCTTTTCGTATTTTATTTCCCATCCAGATTTTCCAAATTTCATGTCGTCCTTTAAAAAAACAGATTTTTTGTTCGAGATATTGTTATGGAATTTTTTAATGATTTTGGGAGGTATCATTCGTCTGTTGATATTATAGATGATATCAAGATAACATCCAACTTGATTTACTAGGTTCTTTTTTATTGCAAGCTTAAGTAATCTCTCGTAATCGATTTTATTATTTGCTAAGATTTTTATGCATGTGTCTTCAACACCTTCAGGTGTCATCAATTTATTAATAAAGATCTCCTCAAAAGTTTGTTTTGTCTCCACACTTTCTAGAACTGCAATTTTATCTCGTTTTCCTCTTACTGTAAAACCAGTCCTTTTAATGGTTAAATTATTATCGATTTTTTCATAAAGTATCTTTTCAATTTCGTCAGGGGTAGTAATGATTTCCTCAAAAGGAGTTGCCCCTGGTATATAAATTCCTTCATTTGTATTTGTTTCCTTTATAATCGAATTTAAAAGACGAACAAATAGATGATCGTTTACTTTTTCTGCAATAAGTGGTTTTCTCTTTTTAAATTTCACTAAGCCTGAGTCTGCTAAAAATTTTAAAATTTTTCTCACTGTTTTTTCGGATAATCTTGTTTTCTTGGTAAGATTTTTAACATCATCAGCTGTATCAAGAGCGTCCCATATTGCAAGAGTATTTTTTCTTAGAAGTATCTCTGGATCGACTCCATAACTGAGGGATTTGATAAATATTTCTTTCAATTTTTGGTAATTGTAATGTTTTGGGATATCTAATCGTGTTTCGCCATTGGTTTTGATTTTAACGATTTCCTCTCTTTTAAGCATCTCCTCAATAGCGTTGTAAATAGAGTCTGGTGAGTAAGGAAGTCTTTTCAAAATACTGTTTATGGTATGAGGTTTGACACAAATCAAACCAAAGATCGCTGATTTTAGATTCATAACAAACGGACGTAATTTATTGAAACATATTTAAATGTTTCCATATTTTATTTCCGTTTGTTATTTGATGATAAATTATTTTTATTCTTTTAGGAGTACCTACAACTCCTCTCTTTTTATTTATTTAAATATATCATTTATGATAGTTATATTTAATCAAAAAGAGGTCGAAAAACAAATTAAAAAAAAATAAAAAATATAAAAACAAGAAATGGAGCAGCTAATACCGTTTCTTATTAGTTTTGAAGATATAAAAAATAGTATTTTTTCAGAACAATTTATTGAATTATAAATCTAGAGAAAAGAACAGATTTTAAAGGATTTATTTAACATATATTTTCTTTTAAAAAAGGGTGTTTTTTTGGGCTTATTTTATTTTAATATTCAATGAATAATTAGCCAAGAATTGTTATAAATTTATCGATTATATTCGAAAGATTTATAATGTTTATTCGTTTATAGTAGAGTGATGAAAGAGATATTGTTTGAATGGAATCCCTGGTGGGAAAAAGAGTATGTTTATAAAAAAATTAAGAGAGATTTATTTATTCATATAAAAAAATGGATTAACAGAAGAGAAATTATCTCTATTTTAGGGGCAAGAAGAAGTGGAAAAACAACATTACTATTTGAAATAATAGATTACCTCATAAACGAAAAGAAAATCGATTGTAACAATATTTTCTTCATTAAAGCAGACGATGATCGGGTTGATAAAAAAGAACTAATAAATACTGCACTAGATGAGTACTATAAATGGAAAAACCCCAAAGGAAAAATCTTTGTTTTTATAGATGAAATACATGAAATACCAGAATGGCAAAAAACTTTAAAAAGGATCTACGACCTTGAAGAAAAAAATAAAAAAATATTTATTTCAGGGTCAAATGCATCTTTATTAAAAGAAGAATTAAGTTATTTGCTAACAGGGCGATTTGCATATTTTGAACTATTTCCTTTTAGTTTTAAAGAATTTTTAAAAGCAAATAATGTAAATATAAAAAACGAAATAGATCTTATCAAACAAAAAAACACCTTAAGAAATCTCTTACTTACTTACATAGAGTATGGTGGTTTTCCAGAGATAGTTTTAGAGGAAGATAAAGAACGTAAGGAAGAATTACTTAGATTTTATTTTGAATCTATTTTATATAGGGATATCGTAAAAAGAAAAAGCATACGTAATGTTGAGAAACTAGATCGGATGGTTAAATGGTATCTACAAAACATTTCTGCATATGTAAGTTATGATAAACTAGGTACGCTCTGTGATTTATCTACCGATACTGTTGGTGAATACACACGTTATCTTGAAGATGCGTACCTAATTTTTGTAATTAACATACTTGCTTATTCAATTAAAAAACAATTTATCAATCCAAAAAAAATATATTGCATTGACCCTGGCATTAGAAGAATCGTAGGTTTTGTTTTTTCAGAGGATGTAGGCAGGATTTATGAAAACATAGTATTTATCCATCTAAAAAAAACAAGCTTGAATATTTACTATTGGAAAAATAAAGGAGAATGTGATTTTGTAATTCGGAATAAAAACAATGTAGAACAAATAATTCAAGTATCTTACAATATTAAAGATAGCAAAGAACGAGAGGTTAAAGGCTTGACTGAAACAATGGAAAAATTTAATATTTCCAAGGGAATAATTATTACACAAGATTATGCTTCAACAGAAAATATAAATGGAAAAGAAATAAAGTTTATTCCTCTCTGGAAATGGTTATTGAAATATTAGTTTTTTAATGATTATTATAAAAAAAATTAAAAATAGATTACCAGGAAACAAAGAAAGTGGGATAAATTATTATTTCTTTACTAGAGATTTAATAGTAATTTGGGCTTCATCCCTTAATTATCCATTACGGGATGAAGCCAATAAAAGGAAAATTATTAAATAAAATAGTTGAATATAATATTGGAAAATTAAAAGAGCGGGAGATATTGAAAAGAATTGGTCCTGCCAAAGGAGGTCATTGGGAAATTATTGAGGAGAGAATGACTTGAAATAGGAGGGAGAAAGGTGAAAAAAAATGGATAATGAAACAATATTTGAAGAATTTGAAGACATAATTGAAGTAAAATATGGACATATGGCAGAAGATATGCTCTCGTTTTTTAATGAATTTACCATTTTCTTTGAAGAAGAAAATCTTGATGTGAATAAATTCACCAAAAAGAAGATTGAAACTCTGATTGACAATTATTTGGATTTTGAAGGGCTTAGTGATGGAGAATGCTCATTGCTTTTCCAGACACTTCTTGATTTCTGTGATTTTTGTATGGGTAAAAAGATCAATTATGGTTTTTTTAAAACATTTTTAGAAAAAAGAAAAGATACACTCTATGACTGGTGGAGTGAAGAAGAACCTCTTTTTTCAGAGGATGATTTTCCGGAGATAAATCCTGAGGATATATTAGAGAATTTTGATACTTATTATAAATTTATGGAATTACAGGTAAAGAATCAAAAACTTGACATTCCCAGAATACTTGATTTCCTACAAACAACTTATGATGTTATGATTTTGGGCCATAATAAATCTCAAGAAATACGAAAAAAATATCCAGATTTAACAGAAGAGGAATACATACAAAAATTTGAGCAAGCTATCGAAAAAGAACAAGTATCCAAAGATGATTTTAGAGATATCGAGAAAACGATATTTCTTCTTCCAAAAGAACAAGTGAAGAAATTTGTGACTATTTCATTCAAAATATCTGAGTATGACAAATATAAATTAGGTTCTCCAGAACGTAAAAAAGTTATTGAAGAGAATATTAAAAGGATGAAAGATTTGATAGATGATATAAAAAAGACTAATAAAAAATTAATTTGAAGAAGTTGGAATTTGATTGATTTGAAACTAAAGGATTTTGTTGGTAGAGATCATAATGAACTGGAAAATGCATATGGTTTTACGCATTATTTGGAGTTGTTGGATAGATTAACATTAGGAAAAGACCAGGATCATACAAAGATTGTTGATGCGCTTTTCGAGTTTATCGATAGGCAGAAAATTCAAGCGGTGAAAACAGATAACGTGTTAATTGAGGAGGTCAGCGATGTTTCACGAGGATGATGCCAGAGAACAGTTATTGCTGTTGGAAAACGATGAAGGATTATTCTACGATGAGGATCTGGAGATTAGTTATGCTTTATTGGGGGAGAATTTTTTTGCGTATATATTTCCTGGCATGTTGATGTTTTCTGCAAATGAAAAAAATACGAAAAGAATGGCAAAAATATTAGATGACTATTCACTTGATTATACTGAGCCATCTTTACGATCAGAGACTGCTTTTGCTCCTTCTAAAATCCTTCAGTTAAAAATTACATTGAGTGGGATTAAACCAAATATCTGGAGGCGGGTGTTAGTTGAAGATTCAATTACGTTTCATGAGCTTCATCAGATCATTCAACGTACGATGGGTTGGGAGAACTATCATGCATATGAATTTTCCATAGGAAAACTAAGTATTGAAGGTGAAGGTGATGCAGGATTCTGTGTCGATACTATGTTTAGAGGATTCCGCTCTGGAGGAACTCCAATAACTGCAGCCACAACTGTTATAAGAGATAGGATAACAAAAGAAAAACAACGATTTCACTATGTATATGACCTTGGCGATATGTGGAGACATTCGATTGTTATTGAAAAAATCATGGGTGATGATGGTGATCAATATCCCGTTCTCCTGGGCGGTAAACGTTCATGTCCTCCCGAGGATGTTGGTGGGGTATATGGATATCAGGAACTATTAGAGATACAAAAAGATAAATCGCATCCATTGTACAAGGAGCGAGTTATAGAATGGCTTGGGGAGGATTTTGATCCTGAATATTTTGAAGATGATGTTGTAAATGCATCATTACAATCACAGATGTCAGCTCCTCCTCGTGGACGTGGGAAACTACGAAAGCTAGGGAGAAATGAACCTTGTTACTGCGGTTCAGGGAAGAAGTATAAAAAATGCTGTCTTATAAAGGACATAAAAGAGTTAGGTAGAGCTAGGAAAGTCCCTGTTTAGCATGTTTTGTATAGATAAATAACATATATATGATCAATATAGTGGAGTTTGAGGGAGAAATATTATGAAACTAAATCTCGACTTTGAGGAATTAGTTGACGCATTTGAGGATTCAAGTGCAATTCACATTTATCATATTGATACAAAAAAAAGTGAACTTATCTATTACAATGATGGAGTCGGAGAACTAGTAGGAGTTAAAGAGAAACTTGATTCATGTTCAGTAGACGGCCGCTATATTTACATTCCTTCAAGGCGTCCACAACACAATTTTCATATCATGGAAATGTTTGCATATGAAATAAATGATTTTGATATAGCTGAAAAATTCCACAACGCATTGGAAAGAAAGAAACCGTTTAGAATTTTTAAAGAAATACTGCATGAACATCCAAAGTTAAGAGAGAAATGGTTTGAATATAAGCACAACACCATTAAAAATGAAACTATCAACTGGCTTTGTGAAAACAACATTGAACTTGAAAATCAGCAACTTATCCCTGAGATAAAAATAAAGGAAATGTCTAGTAGTGAAATACAGAACCTTCCTGGAGAATTAAAGGGTTTCAGTCCTTTTGCATGTCTGAATTGCCATAACAAAGAAGGATTGAAAGCTCGGTGGTTCACCATAAATCTCGCTCCAGAAAACAGACTTATAGAAAAAGAGACAGAAAGAATAATGAAGGAAAAATTTGACATAAATCATCATGGTAATTTTAGTGGAGGGAAACAGGGGTTTTTAACTGCAGCAAAATGTCCAAAATGCAGCGGTGAAGGGATATTTTGGGATTATTAATATGGTTCAAACTAAATTATCAATGTTTATTAGGGAAGATACATCTGGTTATGGTAAGAAAAATATCTATGTTACTCATGAATACATTAAAGATCATCTCATCATTGCTAAACAATTTCAAACAAATATTGCAAAAAGCGCAGTTCAGGGCAATACCGCGGTTATTTTACCGACAGGTCTTGGTAAGACAATTATTGCATTTCTTGTAATCGCTGAAATACTTCCAAGGAAGATACTTTTTCTTGCTCCAACAAAGCCACTTGTAATGCAGCATTTTGAAAGTTGCAAGAAGTTTCTTAAAATCGATAAGGACAAAATACTTATGCTTTCTGGTAGTATTCCTGCAAAAAAGCGAGCTAAACTTTTTGGTCGGGCAGCTATAGTAGTATCTACTCCACAAACAATAAAAAATGATTTAGAAAATAAGCTATATAATCTCAAAGGGTTTGGTCTTGTTATTTTTGATGAGATGCACAAGGCTGTAGAAAAGTATGCCTATGTTGAGATTGCAAGAAGATTTGATGGTTTAATTCTTGGACTTACCGCATCGCCTGGTTCTAAGAAAAAGAAGATTACACAAATATTTGAAAATCTTAAAATCAAAAATGTTGAAAGTAGAGTGCGAGATGATTACGACGTTAAAGATCATGTTAAAGAAGTTCAGATAAGCTGGATTAAAGTCCCTTTGGATGATGGATTGCGGAAAATCCAAAAGCCGTTGCATGATCTTTTTCTTGAAAAGTTCGCTAAACTCAATAAGCTTGGTATTCTCACCTATAAAAAACCTGATTATATCTCTAAAAAAGATATTCTTGGTGCAAGAATGAGTATCAAGAAGAGGTTTGGGAAGACACGATATGCTTTTGCAACATATAATAACCAAGCAGTACTCTTGCAAGCATATCATTGTCTTGAACTCATTGAAACACAAGGTGCCGAACCTTTTCTGAAATATATTGACAAGTTTGAACGGAAAAAGAAATTATCAAAATCGGAACGAATGTTTCTAAGACATGAATCTCTAAAACAAGGTATTGAACTTGCAAAAAAAGACGTCCAGGTATCTCATCCAAAACTAGATGTATTAAAAAAGATAGTTGAAAAACAGTTTGAAGAAGACAGCGACCCTCTTATCCTTATATTCACACAATATAGAAACACAATCGATTCGATAAAAGAAACGTTGAGAAGTGTTCCACAAGCAAGAATTCACAGGTTTGTTGGACAAGCAAGTCAAGGGACTACTAGAGGCATGAACCAAAAAGAACAAAAAGAAATCATTGACAAATTTAGAGCAAGAGAAATAAATGTTTTAATAGCAACTTCGGTAGCAGAGGAGGGTATCGATATACCTAATGTAACTCGGGTTATTTTTTATGAGCCGATTCCTTCGGAAATAAGAGCCATCCAACGAAAGGGCAGAACTGGACGAAGTCATATTGGAAAAGTCACTATTCTTATAACAGAAGAGACACGAGACGAAGCATATTTTTATGCTGAGATAAAAAAAGAACGTAAAATGCAAAATATTGTAAGAAAAATGAAGCTATAATTGAATCTTTTCATTATGCGGGTCTCCCACTTTGGTTCAGATTTATGCAATAATTGGATGTATATGGTTTTATTTAACGAATTTATCATAGAAGCCATTTTTAGAGAGATCCTTCTGAATATCTCTAAGATCCTCTGCATGGCTTTTCTTTTCAAAAGAGCTGATTAGTCTACCTTTCTGCTCTTTATCAATTATTCTATTCATAGTATCTAAAAACAACGCATAGAAATGCTCTTTCTTTTTATCCTATTAATTCACCAACATAATAATTAAAAACATCTTTAGTAGTCTCTATTTTGCGCTTATATCCTTTTTTCTGTAATTTGCTTGTCCTTCAAAAAATTTCAAACATAGCTTGAATCCTCATTGCTTGAATGTCATTCTTGAACACCTTTTCAAGCTCCGGCAGTGGAAGATCGATTAACTTGTGAAAATTGTATTTTGAAATCACTCTATTTAAAGGATCAATGGCATTTTCTTTAAAATTCCTCCTTTGTAGGGTAGTAGCTGAACGCTCCGCATTGCTAAGGTGTCAGAATAGACTATGACAAAAATAAAGAAACATTTAAATATGATTCTCTAATTTTGTCATACACATGAATGAGCTAGACCTTATAATTTTCAACATAGCACATGAACCAATCACTACCTTGGAGATACATTGCAATCTGCAGAGAAGATATGATAAAATAATACCAAAGAAAACAATCTACACGAGCATTTACAGGCTAGAAAAACAAGGATTCATAACCAAACAAGAAACTGGAAAGAAAATACTCATTCAACAAGCATCTTTGCCTGTAGCATCATATTTACATAACTTAATTGTAAATTATCCTCATCTCATATATAAAGAAGTTTTTAAAGAGACGCCTCTATGTATTCTCCTTACATTACTTCATAACAAATGCAATATAAAATGGATATCAGAAATTAACAACATGAGTATAAGAAACACAAGACGGCATCTAACAAAACTTCATAAATTTGCCTTAATCACAAAACACAATGATGAAAGCGTGTCCAATGCATATACCTGGGAAATCAATAAAATAAACAGCGAGCTCGTAAAATTTCTTGAAGCATATGAAGAATTCAGAGCATTTAAAATATTGGAATCCATAAACAAAAACGCTGGGCTTATCTGGTTACATGGCATAGAATTCTTGATTAAAACAAAAAAAACAATAAAACATGCTAACTTCAAAGAAACTGCTGCTGCAGCATTAGAAAAATATGGATTTAAATTATTACCTGGAGAAAACTTCTATTTATATGCTCATAGAAAACTGAATTTATGGGATCATGCATTTTTGACAGTAGTCTCAAGAAAACAAGATCCAACTCAGATCCGTTATTTAGCATATCTATACAAAAAACAGAAAACAGCTCGTTCAGAGTTTGTCCATAAAGGAAACTACTACGATGCACAAGCAATGCAACTTGTCCTCGATTTCTTCAAACATAAAAAAGAGACACCTAAGTTAAAAATGGTAGACATTAAAGATTTAGAACGACTATATGAGAGATAACCATGAAAAAATCACCATATAATGTTCAAAAATGGGACTATGTTAAAAAAGAGCTATTGAAAATAGATGCTCTTTTGAAAAACAACGTTGACATTTACCTCATCGGTGGCTCTGCAATGAGTTACTATGGAATAAAAGATGCAACCAAAGATATAGATGTTCTATTCAAAAACCAATATGACTGCGCAGATTTCTTCAACGCAATAACCGAGTTAGGATATGAAACCTCTGAACAATATTTTCCACCTGTAATTCAAATGGAGGCAACATTTTTTGTATATAAAGACGATGAAATCTGGATAGATCTATTTGTTGAGAATGTAATGGGTAAATTTGAAGTCTCCCCATCAATACAAAAACGTGCAGTGAAAACAGATTTATCAACAAAAAAGCTAATGGTCTACTGCCTAGATCTACATGATATCTTTCTGTTTAAGAGCATAACACAAAGAGAACGAGATGAAGGCGATTTGATTTTACTATTAACAAAAACAACAATTGATTTTAAAATCATACATAAAGAAATCATCAATCAATCCAAAAAATATAAAGATCTCAAAGAGGCGTTTAATAAGAAAATGAAGAAGATAGAAGAAAAAGGACATTTTGTAGAATACGTCAAATGAAAAGAATTTACCATTTATTTGATGGTGTAAGTAGCCATTTCCAAATTGGTATAATGTTTATTCCCTCTTTTTTTTCTTCCAAGTTTTTTGATAATATAAGTAGTTCATTTATTTTTGATTTGTGTTCCTTTTGGAATTCGTGGAGTCCTTTTATTTCCCTTTCATTTATTTCATCTGTATAATTTACGTTTATAGCAGTTAATTTGTTGTTTTTTTCTTTAATTACAAAATCTATTTCTTGTTTGCTTTTCCAATAAAATATTTCTTTTTCCCTTCTTTTAAGTTCTATGTAAACGATGTTTTCTGTAAGTCTTCCAACATCTTTTGAGAATTTTAATGCAACGGCATTTCTGAGGCCTGTGTCTATACAGTATGTTTTGCTTGGGTTTACTTGTTGGACTTTTAGTGAGTAGCTAAATATTGGAACGAGATAAATTAGATTTATATCTGATAAATGTGATATGTATTCCAATATTGTGTCTTTGCTTACTTTCATTTCTTTTTTAGTGGAGTTATAATACGAGTTTATGCTAAAAATTGATGATATATTTGTGATTAAATATTTTGTTAGCATTTTTAATAGTCTTGTATTTCTTATTGAAAATCGTTCTACAAGGTCCCGATATATGAACATTTCATAGTAATCGGACAGTATTTCTTGTTTTAATTTTTCAGATAATGCTACTTCCGGAAATCCTCCAAAATTAAGATATTCTTCAAATAGATTTTTTATTTTGAATCTTTGACTGGAATATTCATAGTTTTTCCTCATCTTGATATTTTTAAATTTTAAAAATTCGTTGAAGCCCAGGGGATATAAATGAAAAGTGAGAGTTCTCCCACGCAAGTTGGTTGCTATTTCTTTACTTAATAGTTTTGAACTGGAGCCAGTTATATAGATTTTTATTTTTTCTTTGTCAAATATTCTTCTAACAAATATCTCCCAATTTTTTATGTTTTGTATTTCATCGAAAAAAAAATATTTTTTCTGTTTTTTTGAATCTGGGTATAATTCATAATATGCTTCTATTAAATCGTTGAGTTCATCAACTTCTAATGGTAGAAGTCGGTCATCTTCGAAGTTTATGTATAATATGTTTTCTTTTGATATGTCATTTTTTAGAAGATTTTGGATAAGCTGATAGAAATAAAATGTTTTTCCCGCCCTCCTTGATCCAACTATGCTAATTATTTTACTGGTTTCGGGAATGTTTAGATCTCTAGGTATTATTTTTGGGAAATCAAATTCATGGAACTCTTTTATGATATATTTAAACTCAGGGATGTTACTCATTGGTATTGTGTATAAGACTACTTATTAATAAATTTATCCTTTTATGAAAGACCATTTTTGGTATCGATTATGACTGATGGGCCTGCTGAGAAGTAATTATTTTCATTCTTAAATAGCATTTTTTTCATTTTATATCGCTATTTTTCCAGTTTGACGTTTTATAAGAATCTATGTTGATATATTGCCTTTGCCGGAAGAGCCTTCATCATCATCTTTTTTTTATTTTTTTGATATTAAATGTCTTTTTATCAAGTAATATCTGAAAAATATTTTATAGTTGTTGTAATATTTTTTCTTTTAACATTCTAATAAATACATCCCAATCAGGTCGTAAATTACGAGGTATAAAATGATTTGTCGCATTTCCAATATAATGTGAATTTGAATGCATTTCATCTATTTTTTTTATGAGTTCTTTGATAAAATTAGAGTAATTTAGTTTGATGTGATAATGAACAAAAAGCTTTGACAAATCACGTTAATCCAATAGAAAACATAATATCATAAGAAATATTTCCATTAATGATAAAGATGGACACCGATAGACTTAATCGCTACAAAGAAAAAATCGATATCATAGAAAAACGAATACAAGAAGCAGAAGAATGGTCAAATATCTCTTCAGACAAATTCGTACAAGATGAACGTACGAAACTTGCAACATATAAAGCATTTCAAGAAATTGCCGAATCCTGTATGGATATCATTGCAATGGCCTGCAAAGATGTTAAGATTCTTCCAAAAGACGATTACACAAATATAGAAAAACTGAGTGTAAAACTAAAACTTGATAAACAAGCACTGCAAGAGGTGAACGGATTAAGAAACAGATTAATCCACCGGTATAACAAAACTGATGACCTCATCGCATTACAAAGTATAAAAGAGCTTTTACCAGAGGTTAACAGGTTTATAGAGGTTGTAAAGAAATGGATAAAAAGCTTGTTAACAAAATAAAGAAAGATTTCGAACCATTCAAAGATAGAGTCCTGGGGGTTCTACTATATGGATCTATGATAAAAGGTACCCATACTAAAAGAAGTGATATTGACATCTGTGTTGTTGCTCCTAATGAAAAACCTTTGAAACTTTTCAGAGAAACACTTCCTCTAAAATATGATGTTAAAATATTTGAAACAATGCCACTTTTTCTCCAAATTCAAATTATACAGCATCATAAGGTTATCTACGCGAAAGACAAATATGAACTCTACGAGTATTTCTACTGGTTTAGAAAACAATGGGATGACCAAAAACAAAGACAGAAAATAACAAGAAAAGAAGCAATACATATGTTTAGCTAGAATGCTAGTTCTGTTGAAAGTAATTTATTTCTACTTTAATTCTATCATTATTTCCTGCTGAATTCTCATAATTTAATATATACTGAAGCAAGGCATATGGTTCCCTAGATTTCATAGTGTATTCTAGTTTTTTAAAAACCCGTGGAATAATCTTTTCAAAATTCTTTCTATCGTTTACCATCTCTTTTTGTTTAACTGAACCTATATAATCTAGATCAATGTCCACGGAAAGTCTCGGTATGTCAAAATAAATGAAATTAATCGCGGTGCCTCCTTTTAACACAATTTTATTACTGATGAAATCAACTTCGTTTATCTCCTTTAATAACTCTGTTAATCTATAGACTTTTTCTACAGTGTCCACATGAAAATTGGTTTTTACAGAAAACTCCCTCATCATCTGCCTATCAATTCTAGACAATCCTTGTCATCTCCTCAAAATTTTTAGGGATCATAAGATTCCATCTTTTGTTTAACCTGCATGTTTTACTTTTGTCTAAATAATAGACTTTTTTACCTATTTTTTTCCTGACTTTATTTAGAAAATCTTTTGGAGGGAAGAGTTCTTCTGCTAATGATTCAAAAATAAACCCTGTTTTATAATAAAGAATGCTTTCATCAAATTTCTTTAGATAGTCCCATAATTTGTTATAATTAAATGAAGGGACTGATGATAGGCTTTTTGATAATTCTTCCAATCCACCAGCATATTCAATTTTTCTGATACAATCCAAAACTGTTTTTTCAATATCGCTAACCTTTAACCTTGTAGATTTATAATGAATTTCGTTAATCCCAAAGAAGTATTTGGTTGAAACAAAATCATATGTGATACTTTGATACTCTAAAATTTGAAGATAGCTCTTTAAGGTAATGTAAACTATGTTAAATATTGATTCAGCAAGTCCATGAAGTTCTAACGCAGAATGATGGGAAATATAATAGTTCTCTTTTAGGTTACCTGCTATCAGAAATTTATCTGGAAAGTATCTTTTTCCAACCATATCTGGTGGCACAATGGCATATACACCTTGTCTAATTTTTTGGAAGAAACCTTTCTTTCTTAGATTTGTGATATAATCAGCACTTTTATGTGGATCACCAAGGATTTGAATGACATCCTTTGTGTTAATAACTCTTTTTGGGTATAATTTTGAGTAGATTTTCTGTTCTGTTGGAGATAATGATATTACCATTTTTCCCACATTAATAGATATATACATCTACTTATAAA
Organism: Thermoplasmatales archaeon; assembly: GCA_030672305.1. Classification (GTDB taxonomy): domain Archaea; phylum Thermoplasmatota; class E2; order DHVEG-1; family DHVEG-1; genus SG8-52-3. Next base: position 40,656 of record DAOVGR010000084.1, read on the forward strand.
AGATTTTTGGTAATATAATGGAGATAACACTTATTTTATCAAAATAGTAGATGCATGTATCTACTCATTCCTCACCAACATATTTCAGAAGTGTTCCCTTGTTCCCGATAACATACCCATTGGTTGATGAGAAAAAAATATTAGGACAAACAGGAAATTAAACGTCCAGAAAACGTATTTTTTGAATGTTTAACATGATAAATGATCTAAATTAATTTTAATTCATTTCTTTTACAGAGAACTTTGAAAAAATCGATTTATGATCCGTCTAAGGAAAAATAAACAAGGACATTCAGAATTTTACTTTTTTTCATACATTTTTGTTGTTTTTACATCGTTTTTTGATTTTTTCAATCTAGCTTACGCTAGGTTGGTCTCTTCAAATAGTGCAAACGATGAAGGTTGTATCCTGCACATACAAAAAGCTGTTGAACAAAAACACGAGGTACAGTCGTTAGTTTGGTTTTACCTCCTTTAAACGATCTATGTATTGTTGCATAGGGATGTTCTCCTTGTGCACGTTTTCTTTGTATACGTTTATTACGCAGTTCTTCCCATATGCTGAGTTTCCCACGAGTCATACTACCATTGCCCTTTGCTTTACAAGCTGTACCTGTAAATGCTTTATCACGATAAACAACCTCTTCATCTAATGTAGAAAGATCTACCGTTGAGTCATGCATACTTGCAGTAGTTACTGCTATTTCGCTTATGATTTTACTACCACGGTTGACTTTGGTATGAAGTTTATATCCAAAGTAACTCTTGTTATTCTTTTTAGTCCAGGATCCATCACGGTTACGACTGGTCCGTGCATCATCTCCTCGGCCAGTCATTCCTGATTGTGTTTTACCCGGATCCGCTGTGATAAAACATGCATCTTGTATCACTCCTTCTTGGATCTTGATGTTATGTTTTTCAATCTGACGTTGTAATTCTTTCCATATTTCAACTGCAAGACCTGTTTCTGCAAGGTATTTTCGGAATCTCCAAACTGTACTGTAATCTGGAATACTTTTAGGGAAATCTAGGAATTGCTGGAAGCTGAGACGATCGTGACATTGAAACTCCAGTTCTTCGTCACTAATATTGTACCAACTCTGAAGAAACAAGAGTTTCAACATAAGGATGCGGTTATAAAAGGGTCTACCCCGACCACGGCTATGTCGATTATAATCAGGAAACAACCTTAGAAAAGCTTTCCAATTAAGTAGTTTTTTCATTTCTTCAAGACGAGGTCGAAGTGTTTTAACTTTTTCATACTTGTTTTTCATTGCATAATCTAATAAATTCTCCATAATATCTACACCCACTGCTCTCCTGTTATTGGGTATATATTATAGGTTAATACATGTTGCTAATTTTGCAAAGTTCTCTTAAATATATTTTTAACTGAAAATTAATGTTAACAAGTGTTAATATTATAATCTAATTTCATTTCCAACATTTTTTTTACTAATTTACCAATAGATGTATGTGATATTCCAGTATTCTACCACATCCCTATATCCATAAGCAAATATGCTAATTATAATTCATGTGAGATGAATCCCCAAATGCGATTCCTATTTGGATAAATTAGAATAGTAATTTAAGTTTAACATTCTAGAATCATTGCATTGTAAAAACCAAAAATAAGATAAATATCCTGAGTTATTTTAATCCAATCCAGAGGTGTTCCAAAATAATTATTAGAAACTACTATTGTTTCATTGTGTTCAAGGATTCTTGGAGGGATGCTTAACCACAATAACTTAACAGCATTAAACATGGAGTAATTAATGGATTTACGAACATTGGTAATACTTCCAAAAAGAAAAACTGTTTCTAATGAGTCTGGATATATAATTACCACTTCTAATGGTTCTGACCAGTTAGATTCCTGACCTCTGATATCTTTTGCCTTTACCCTGATTAAATAACATCCTAAACTCCAGCTATATATTGCATTTACTTTTACTCCAGATTCATATGGTCCTAACCATTCGCTATAGTAACCATCACCCCAATCCCATTTATACCAAACAATATCATTGTCAGAATCATTTGTAGATGTTGTATATTCATACTTAATTCCTGCTTCACCGATGAATTCTCCAGAAGGTCTGTCTGGTGTATTTGGAGCAAAGTTTATCCATCCATATTCTTCCATAAAAGGATAATTATCTTGATTATCTCCACTAGGGATATCATATGGTATATCTCCTATACCATCACCATCATCGTCTTCTCCAGTGTAATCATCCCAGAAGTTTCCCCCTGATGGATAACCATCGTCCCAAGTGTTATTGCATCCATCATAAGCATTAGGGTTTCCATCCCCAGTATTGTTTCTAAAATTATTATGAAATATTTCATTGTTATTACTATAATAACGAAGCCAAACCCCTGTATTGTTGTTAAAAGTAAGATTATTACCTATAATTTTATTATCGTTAGAATATTGGATTACGATGCCATGATAGTTATGATGCACATAGTTATTAAATATAAAGTTATCATTTGAGTAATAAAGGAATATACCTGTTGTTGAAAGTGAGATGGAATTGATATTGTTCTCTGATATATGATTTTTGGACGAATCATAGAAAAAGATGCCCTCATCGTGATTATCTATTAAATTGTTATTTAATATACGATTGTTTTCGCATGAGTCATTTAATTCAATACCTTCGTCGTAATTTTTTTCAATGATATTATTAGTGATATTATTATGATGCGCATGAAAGTATAAATTGATTCCATCATCAATATTTTCTTCTATTTTGTTATTAAAAATATTGTTATAAGATGAATCTTGTATACGGATCCCTTGAACATAATTTTCTGTTATATTGTTGTCAATTATTTTATTATTATCACTAAAAGATAAAAGGTAAATTCCATGATTGTTGTTTAATAAAATATTGTTATTTTCTATTGTTATATTCACAGCTCCAAGAGTAAAAATTCCATTTTCATTGAAAACAATATTATTATTTTCAATGGTACAAGAATCTGAGCGAATATCAATACCAGCATAGTTTGAAGAGAGTTTAGAGTTTTGAATCGTGAATCCTAATATATACACAGAGTTTTCAATTACTTTAATAACATCGTCATTTCCTCCTCCATCAATGATCGTATTCTCCCTACTTTCACCAATCAAATTTATAGATTTATCTATGACAACATTTTCATAATATGTTCCATTAAAAACAAACACCGTATCCCCATCACTTGCATTGTCGATGCCGTACTGAATCTTACAGAATGGATTATCTATAGTTCCATTACCGGGACCTGGACAGTTGTCATCGTCTATATACCAAGTTGTTTGTCCTATTATAATTGCAGAATTTTTTTGTGTTTCTAGAGGACTTTTAGCTATTGTAATACTCGTTCCAACAAACAGGAATATAATTCCTATTACCAAATATTTTTTTAAAATTTTCATATTTTCCAAACCTCCCACAAATACGAAGTTATGCATATCATCTATTAATTAAAAGTTTTCCAAATAATTAAATATATTTTTAATAAAAAATTAATGTTAACAGCTGTTAATATTGTTTTAGTGATTTGATTTCAACAATTTTTTGCTATAAATCACAACATAACCGTTAATGATCCCATCCTCCTTTTTTCAAAGCATGGACGAAAATATTACAAAAATCAGGGAGTGTCTTTGGCAGATTGAGGATTCTCTAACAAAAGTGCATAGTTATCTGAGAGACGCAAAAGAGATTATTAGAAAAATAGAAGAAAAACAAAAATGATTTTTTATAGTCTTATATTAGTTCAGGGATTATTGTTATTCCAATTGCAAGGATGTTCTATTGCATATTTGTTCCCCATAGTTCCTATGGAATATCAGGGTAAGGACAATTCAATAGTATCATTAGAGAACCGCAACCGATAGCTATTGCACCAAATATAGCAGTACCTCTCATAAATCTCTCGTATAGCCTTTGAAAAATATCAACATTCGGATATTTATCAGCTGATTCTTTAAATATTAATGCAAAAGCGAGGTAAATGCCAGTTATTACAAGAGTTGGAATAACAATTAATGTCAAAATTCCACAAATTAGTGAATTATTCTCTAAAGGCGATTTAGGTTTAATTTCCTTATTCATCTCTTCAAGTATGGCAATTCTATCAGATATTTCCTCATCGTTTATGATAATGTTATTAAGTTCATCCAAAACCTCTTGATTAGTAACCTCTATAGATTCCAACATCTCTAATGTTTTATCTTCACCAAGAATATTAGTGATTTCAATGCCTCCATTGTAGCATTTATCAAGATAATCATAAGTTATAGATGGTTTAGTGAAAAGCATACTAAAGAGAATTCTTGGATTCCTTAACATCAACTTTGAGAATACACCCTTGTAATCATAATCAGAAGTGAACAGTTTGTGATTATATGGCTCTAATAAATCTTTAACATCTGCGTTATTTACTATGTCTATAATGGTCTGAAACAAGTAGTCTTTAGGTTCAGCATTTATCTTTTCTTCTGGTTGAATGGTTGCTACACTAGGTTGAACAGCAACACCAATGAATAAAAGGATAATACCAACTACCAGCGTTTTATACAACACAACAGGCTTTTTATCCATATTTTCTTTCCTCCTCAAAACTATTTACTTGTAATATAATATTTTAATTTAAATATTTCCTTAACAAGAGTTAATTAAAACAACTGTAAAAAATAATAATAATTAGAGTTATGATTTCAATATATTCTGATCAATGTTAGCAGTCTTTCCAGCATTGGGAAACGTTCTAAAAACCTATAGGTCATATGGTTCTTTTGCAGGATGCCAATCAACATCAAATCTAAACGGAATTCCCAAAAAATTACCAATCATTTTCAATCCAAAAATAATCTTAGGAAGAATTCGTGATCTTCCCCAGTAGTTTCCATCCCATTTATTTCTAAATAATGAAAAATTCCAATATTTTGAAAGACCATGAATCTGGTTATCTATGAAGTTATTTTTTTTAATTAGATTAGGTTTCTTATTTTTATAGTTGTACGGCGTTGATTTGTACATTTGAGCAGTCCATATGTTAATTCCATTAATACAATTGGTAATATTGTTCATATAACATGTGTTGTTGTATGACTCTATGCCTATGCATATACCGAAATAATCATTTGAGACAGTATTCAAAGATATTGTGTTATTGTGTGAGTTATAGCAGATGAGAACACTGATTAACAATTCTCTTTCTTTTTTAGAAAAATTAGTTTGGGCAATATAATTTCTGAAGATACTGTTGTTACATGAATGTTTAAGCCAAAAACCATATCCCTTTTTATTATCAACAATATAATTCTCACAAAATGTGCTGTTGCATGAACGAGTTTGATCGATACCATGAAATTCATTATCAATTATTGTGTTAAGATTAACAGCGGTATTTTCTGAATTCTCAATGCGAATCCCATTCAGATTATTTATGATAGTATTTCCGGTTATATTATTGTCAGATGTCCAAGCAAATACGATCCCATTTTTTCCATTGTCTGTAATGTTATTTCCAAAAATGGCATTTCCATCTCCGCTATTTATGTAAATTCCTCCAACCTTATTTGATTTTATAACGTTATTGTAAACTTTGTTTCTATGACCTGTAATAAAAATGCCATTTCCGTTGCCGATTAGGATATTGTTTTTTATTGTATTTTCATTGCCCCCGTATTGTTTGTGTGTCACCCGGATACCAGCATATCTATAAGTGTCGTTACTATTTCGGATTGTAAATTTACTAATATTTATGTAATTATCTGTTATAAAGACGGTATTTTCATATCCATTCCCATCAATTATGGTGGTATTTTTTTCTTCCCCTTTGAGAATAATAGGTTTATCAATAATTATACTCTCATAATATGGTGAACTATCATCATAGACAAAAACAGTATCCCCAGCATTGGCCGCATCTATTCCGTCTTGAATCATACTGTAATTATTAGGACCATACCCACCTACATAGAGTGTATTTCCTTCAAATGTAGTTGGTAAAAAATTTCTCTCCATAAATATAGTTCCTGATGCAGGTGTAATAACAGAAATCAGCAGTGTACAGATAATAATTCCAACTAATTTATTTTTCATATTGTTACCTCCATTCCATAAGATATACCAGCCTACTTAGTATTTGAAAACGACCTAAAAACCAATAGAATAACGAACAAGCTGTTGCCTTGCTTCTAGGTATCTCTACATCAAAATAAGTCCAATCACTCTCAGCATCATAAATGTCTCTTGCCTTTGCTTTGATTGTATATTCTCCTTTTTCAATCCATATATGTTCTAATGTAATCTCTTCATCTGAATTACAATATTCAGTCCACTCAGTGTTATTGTCTCCCCAGTCAATTAAGTATTTGACATCATCTCCGTCAAGGTCAGTGGTAACAAATGTGTAGTTATATTCTATACCTGGTTTTCCTCTTTTTGGACCATCAATCTTTGGTGCATCTGGTGGAAGGTTTTCACCTGCAACTTTTATCAGCCAAACATTGGTAGTTTGTGCAGGATTAGAATTTGTTGATCCCGAACTCTTCCAGCCATTAGGCATTGTAGCTCCTGAAATTATGTAGCCGTTGTCATTGGTCTGTTGAACTGAATAACCCCAGTCACTACTGTTTTCTGCAAATCCAAATGTATAATTCCATTCTTCAATTCCAACGGAATTTGTTTTAATCAAACAGACATCTGGGTCTTTTGTATCAAATGACGATATCGATCCTGCGATTATATATCCACCCTCTTTTGTCTGCTGAACCGAACGACCTCTGTCAGCGTAGGGTCCTCCGAATGTATGGTTCCATTCTTCGTTTCCATTGGGATCTGTTTTAATCATCAAAACGTCTGATTCAGCTACAAAAATTATCTCTGTGTCTCCAGTGATTATGTAGCCTCCGTCCTTGGTCTGCTGAACCGAGTAGCCCATATCTACTTTATTTGTAATACCGGTTCCTCCGAATGTCTGATGCCATTGTTTATTTCCATTAGAGTCTGTTTTGATCAACCAAACATCACAACCCGTGTAATCTTCATCATATGAGACTGTATATCCTGTTATTACATAACCATCATCGCTAGTCTGCTGAACCGAATAACCTCTATCATGATTGATTCCTCCGAATGTATGGTTCCATTCCTCAATTCCCTCGGAATTTGTTTTGATCAACCAAACATCTGATTCTCCTGCACCATATGATTCTGTATAACCAGTGATTATATAGCCACTATCATTTGTCTGTTGAACCGAATGACCCCAATCAATACTGGGTCCTCCAAAAGTTATATTCCATTCTTCAATTCCAACAGAATCTGTTTTAATCAACCATGCATCAAAATTACCTGCACCAAATGAATAAGTGCATCCTGAGATTATAAAGCCTTCATCATTTGTCTGTCTAACTGAATAACCTCTATCATAATCGGGTCCTCCAAATGTATGGTTCCATTCTTCGATTCCGTTGGAATCTGTTTTAATCAACAAAGCATCCCAGTTACCAGCACCAAAAGAATTTGTGAATCCTGTTATTATAAAGCCTTCATCATTTGTCTGCTGAACCGAATAGCCATCATCGTAATCAGTTCCTCCAAAAGTTACGTTCCATTCTTCTTCAGGAGGATCACCGCGAATAAGAAAATTAAAATATTCATTTCTATTTGTTACTGAAACTGTATCAAATATTTCAGCACCTACATTTAAATTAAATACAATGCTTGCTACTGAAAATAAAAATAATATACTAATGGCAAGTCCTTTTTTTAACAAATTATTCTTCATATTTTTTTCCTCCCTTATATTATATAATCTAATAAATACTATATAAATTTTTTTTTAGTAAATATTGTTGTACAAAAGCATTTTTTTCGATATCTATTTATCATCTTCTTCTATAAAAAACTTGATTTTTTTAAAAATAAAAAAAATTGTAAAAGATAAGACACTTTTATAGTATATTTAAACTCTTAAGTAATTAATAAAACCAAATTATGAAATTTATAATTAAATTTTGTAAATATATATAACATATCTTAAAAAGATTTATATCAATCCAATTGATTACAATTGTTAATTATAATTGAGGAGGTATAGAATTTGAAAAATAAAATCATAATTGTTATAATATTTGTTTTACTGTTAATTCCCAGTATTCCAATAATGGATGCAACAAATAATCAAATAATTAAAAATAATGAAAATAATTTTAAAATTAAAGATAATCTTGACAAAAATATAATAATTTCAAGTAGGCAAAAATCTTCTTCCACATTAGAAGAAAAAAATATATCATACATAATTTCATCTGGTGAAGGACGCGGATATTTTTTCCCACCCAGAGCAGGTAGAAAAAAATTTTTTTGTGTAGCCGCAATAATAGTTTATACAAGCTTATTTAGTTCAACATTGATCAAGGGTGAACATTATGATGGACCTCAGGTGCTTATTTTCATTGGATTTGCTCGTGTATGGTATACAAAGCGTGTTGTCTTAAGAGATGATATAAGTTTGATTGGAATAGGCTTTGCAAAAGTATTTTTTGACTTATAAATAACAAATACAAAGATAATATTAGTACCTATAAAATTATTTAAAGTTTATAACAAAACGAGATAGTTACTATTTTTTTTTTATGCTTAATGATACTTGGTCTTATAGTGCTAACCGCAACAAGATGAATCTTATTAAACAATAGTGACGTTAATATGTGATATGCATGAATCTTTGAAGGTAGTACTATTATCTAAATCCTTGGGAATTCCACGGACAAACACAAACACATCAAGTAGTACATTTTCTCTTTCTTCAGCATTAAATGAAATTTCGATATCTCTAGAAAAAATCCCATTTCCATACTCCTTTAAATGTCTCCATTCAACAAAAAATAGTGGTTCGACCCAAGGTATCCATTCATTCATTTCAACGTCTGTCACGCTCATAAAATAGAATGCTAACCGAGGAAGAAATATCGGTTTTTTTAATATTTCCCAACTCCAATTAATGTACATAAGTTTTCCAAATATGGTTCCCTCATTGTCTGCTGTCCAAGTGACATTATGATCATAACATGTTACGTTTACCCCAGCGCATCCTCCGCTTGGTTCAAATTTTGTATAAACATCAGCGATTTTGATTTTAGTATTTTCAATTGATTGCTTCATACTAGGATTAATAGTACTAACACCTTGAACAACACTTATCCCTACTAATAGGATTATTATTCCTAGTACCAAACTTTTTCTAAAAATATTCATATCCTTCTTTACCTCCTCTATATATGAGATTATGGATATTACTAATAAATTAAAACTTTTCTAAATAAATAAATATATTTTTAACTAAAATTAATATTTGTTAATATCATCATACTTATATCAATTTAAACTTTTTAAAAAAAAAAGAAGGAAAGGTTTTTTTACCAAATTTTTTGAATTTGGAAGATTAAAGGATGTACTAATCCTAAGATGCGCTATCCTTTAGTAATTATGACGTAAATTTTAAACTATACTTTTTAGACATTATGTATTATATGATATAAGTTCTACAAGAATGTTACTTACCGAAGGAAGAATATCTTGGAAATTTCCTATAACCTTAACTATGTTTTTTACCTCTGTATCATTATAATATATATTTGTTAGATTAGTCCCCAAAAAAGAAATATTGTAGCACTCGAATGTTCCTGCAGGAACTGTTACCATATCTTTGCCCAAGCAGCAAATTAATGGTGGTGTTGCTGGAATTTCAAATACATTATCCATACCCAAATACTCCTTTAAGATATATGAAATATTGATTATCGGAAGAATATCTAGTAGTTTATTTGATAACTCTAGTAACATCGAAATTTTAGGTCCATTGAAAGTATCATTTATCCACCTTAATATGGGGTTAATTGCCCTATTAAAGCCATCTATTTTATCTAGAAGTGGAGATTCGATTGTACCGTCAAGTGTAAAATTTGTAGCAGGAAGTCCCCAATATTCACCTATTTCAAATGGGAATTTAATTATAGGTGGATAAGGATTTCCCATAACTATATCCAAATCAATTGTTCCGATGATTTCCTTATGAAGTTTAAATGGAAAATTAATATAAGGTTGCTCCTCAATCTTCACATCTATGGTACCATATATTTTAGGATGAATTTGTTTTATTCTTAGATCAGTTTTGTTTAAAAGCATAGTCCCTTCAATTGTTGTACTTTTAAATTCAAATGAGATATTTATTAGGCCATCACCAAGATCTAAAGCAATCCAAAAGGATCCGGTATTTCCTCCTTCAAATGCTAATTCGTAGGAATCTTCAGTAACCTTTATAACTTCAAGATATAAATTATCCATTTTTAAATCCATATATAAACCTAGATCTGGTTCTCCAAAATCAATATTAAATGAATAAATTTTATATGTCCAGCTGTAACCCTCCTCCCAAACAGGAGCCTCGACTTGATTAAATGAGATTGGTACATTTTTGTCTGATTCATGTTTAACTGGCGTGTTCTCAACATCTTGAGCAGTTGTTAAAAAAGCAGTCATCAGCATTACACATACTAAAATACCAATTATTTTTGTTTTCATTTCTTTCTCTTCTCCCCAAATATGAAATAAAGCATATTATTTGTAAATTAAAGGTTTTCTAAATAAATTAATATATTTTTAATTAAATATTTATTTAACATTTGTTTAAATCCGATTTCATTTCAAATAAATGATTTAAATGAATTGGGTAAAAAATATTGTTTTTCTGCAAATAGAAAAAATTGTGCTATTTATAAGAAATTTGAATTGGTAGATTAACTATAATTTTTTTATATTCCCAAATAAAATCTATATTGAATAATAGCTTTTTTCAAATTGAAAATGTAATTAAAAATAATTATTCATATAATAATTATAATTTGTACTAACAAGTTGTTTATTTGTAGATAACTCAAATGGCAAAGAGATTACACATTGCTCTTAGGTTACGCAATGGGTGTACGAACACTAAGTGCATAACCATTACAACTCAATGTTGATTTAAACATTAAATCTGGAAATTCAGGGTCTGAAATATTGCTCTCTATCCATAATCCTAAAAAACCAGTTATTACAAGATTCGAAACGTTACCATTTTGAGATCCATACAAACCCTTAGTTGTAACAGATAAATTGCCATCAGACAAACTTGCATAGCCTACCATACTTCGCTCAGGTATCAATTTATGATGAAGATACATTAGTTTATAACCTGGCTCAAGTGCCCAAAAAGCCATATCAAGAATTGAGATAAATATGTTAAAGAATTTATCAATAATATTCATAATTTCATCAACATCATAACCAAGGTCTTCAAGTATTATTACTACCATCCATATTAACATTAGAATGGGTAAAGTTACTCCAAGTATCAATAAGCCTGGTATCAATATAGGAGATGTTATGATCAAACGAGGTAGACTACCCAAAAACATTAGCAACGGATCAATTGCTAAGTAAGTAATATGTGCATAACCATCGCAAGATACACTGCACCAGGTGTTGGAGATAACATCATCTAAAACAGTGTGCTTCTTTTCGTTTTTCATTAACTCAAATATCTTTAAACATCCTAGATATTCATAAATTTGTTTTCCATATTGCCCAGTAATCAAATCAATTGATTCTTCCTTGCCAATATCAGCTGGTAATAAATCTAAATCTTTCAAATAATGATAAACACTATCAACTATCTTATGAGCTTCCTTTTTTTCATAAGATGAAGTTTTATTAGAATCAATAATTTTTAATGATTTTTTCATATCGTGTAGTAAGTACGTAAGTTCTGTAACCTCATCGGCAGACAGTTCCTTTGTGATTTCTTCGACACCAGTAAGAGTACACACGTGGAGTGTTACTATATTCTTTCCATTTTCTTTATCTATATTATTATAAAAATTATTGCTAAATAGAAGATTTGTTAATGCTTTTAGATTTTCATCTAAGTTTTCATCCAGATCAAAACTATTTAACAAACCTTTACCAAATCTCGTATTAAATAAAGATTTCATTTTAGAAACTTGTTTTTCTAAATAATTTTCATCGTAATTTTTAAATTTGGATAGAACATTATTCATCACAGATAGTAATATATTACTTTTTTCAATTCCTTTTATTTTATCTATTAAAGATTGTCCTTGTACATTCTGAACCAAGGTTGAGCTTGATATTAAAAGAAATGAAACTAAAATTACTCCACAAATAGCTAATCTTATCCTCTTATGCATACAAATCCCTCCATAAATAATTGTTAATTATTTTCAGTCTATTCAAAACTGGTATACTTGTGCCAACAAATAAAGCTATTATTCCTAAAACAAATCCTTTTCTAAAAACACCTTTTTGCATTTTTCAACTTCCTCCCCAAATAAAATTTTCATGACTCTAATAAATTATCTTAATTTAAATATTTCCAAGAGTTTTCTATTTGCAACAACTGTAATAGAATAGATTTCAACCCGACAATTGCTCTATAAATTTAAAAAGAACTAAACAGAAAACCTCGTTTTATTAAAATTATCCATCTTAGACGAATTTCCAAATATAATTCCTACTCGATAAAGTGTAGTAGTAATTTAAGTTAGCATTCTAGTATCATTGCTTTAAAAACACCAAATATAAACGAATCCCAAGGTTTTCCAAAGTAATTATTAGAAATCACTATCGTTTCGTATTGATCAAGGATCATAAATTTAAATGGATCGGAGCTTAACCATAGTACCTTAACAGCATCAAACATGGAATAATTGGTGGATATGCGGAGATTAGTAATAGAACCAAATAGTAAAACACCATTTTTTAATGAGCTTGGGTTTATCATTACCACTTCTAATGGTTCTGACCAGTTGGACTCTTGACCCCTGATATCTTTTGCCTTTACTCTGATTAAGTAACAATCTGCGCTCCAGCTATATACTGCATTTACTTTTTCTCCAGATTCATATGGTCCTAACCAATCGCTGTAGAAGCCATCGCCCCAATCCCATTTATACCAAACAATATCATTGTCCGGATCAATTGTAGATGTTGTATATTTATACTTAACTCCTGCTTCACCGATGAATTCTCCAGAAGGTCTGTCGGGTGTATTTGGAGCGGAGTTTATCCATCCATAGGGTTCCATAAATGGATAATTATCTTTATTACCACCACCAGGAACAAGATAGGGTGTATCGCCTATACCATCTCCATCATTATCTAAACCAGTATAATCATTCCAGTAGTTTCCACCTGAGGGATACCCGTCATCCCAGATATTAGAACATTCATCGAATGCATTAGGATTCCCACCCCAGGTATTATTTATTAGATTATTATTAAATATTTTATTATCATTACTATAATAACGAAGCCAAACCCCTGTATTATTGTTATAAGTTAGATTGTTACATGTAATTGTATTAAGCTCAGAATGTTGTATTTCAATGCCATGATAGTTATGATGTACATAGTTATCAAATATAATGTTATGATCTGAATGATCAAGGAATATACCTGTTGTAGATAGTAAGAAAGAATTGATGTTGTTCCCTGACATAATATTGTTGGACGAATCATTGAGAAGGATGCCCTCATCGGTATTATCTGTTATAATGTTATTTGATATAATGTTGTTATCACATGAGTCATATAACTGAATGCCATCGTCATAATTGTTTTTAATAATATTATTAGAAATAATGTTATCATGAGCGTATAAATATAAATTGATTCCATCATCAATATTTTCTTCTATTTTATTATCAGAAATAGTGTTATTAAACGAATCTTGTATACGGATACCTTGGACATAATTTCCTGTTATATTGTTGTCAATTATTGTATTATTATTACTAAAAGATAAAAGGTAAATTCCATGATTGTTGTTTAATAAAATAGTGTTATTAGCTATTGCCATATCCGAAGCTCCATGCCCAAAAATACCATCTACATTGGAAACAATATTATTATTTTCAATGGTACAAGATTCTGAGTGAATATCAACACCAGCATAAGTTGGAGAGAGTTTACAGTTTTGAATCGTGAATCCTGATATATATACAGAGTTTTCAATGACTTGAATAACATCATCATTGCCCCCACCATCAATAATCGTATTGTTACAATCTTCACCAATGAGGTTTACAGTTTTATTCACAACCACATTTTCATAATAAGTACCATTATACACAAAGATTGTATCACTAGGGTTTGCATCGTTTATCGCACTTTGGATTGTACTATAATTTCCAGTTCCATTACCACCGACATATAAGATGCCTTGTGCAATAGTTGATTTAAAGGATTTTTCCGCCATCTCAGTGGATTGTGCAACACCAGCTCCAACAAACAATACAATAATAGCTAAGACCAAGCTTTTCCTAACTAATCCTTCTCTCATATTTTTCCTAACCTCCCACAAATATGAAATTATACATATTTTTTTTGAATTTAGAGTTTTCCAAAAAAATAAATATATTTTTAATTAAATATTTTCCATAACAATAGTTCATTATCAGAACTAATATAAAAAACAAAATTAACAAACTGATTTTTATTTTGATAAGGTTCTTTCATAGCGTTTATATGTTTTTTCTAATATCCTTTTTCAATCTATAAAAAAATAAGTGATAATGATACAAATCATTTCTCTACCTGCATATGCAGATGATTATTCATCTATGAATAAAGTTTAAATATAACTTATATGTTTTTAGAGCAAAATAAAGGAAAGGATATACAAAAGATTTAATATATAGATATTAAATACACATCTAAATATATCTAAGTAAATAAATATCCTATATTGCCACAATCAAAAAAGATGTTGTCGTTTGCTAAAAATGGTAACAACTGTAAAAAAAGATTAAAATAAGAATAAAGACAAAATCTTAAAGCATGTATGGAATATTTGAGCATTTTGCTTGTATTTCCCTTGCATGTTTGATTGAGTCAGGGGAGGAAATTCGATGAAAAAAATAGCCAATGGCAGCTCTCTTGCTGTTATTCCTTGTTTCAATGAGGAAGCAACCATTGGTAGTGTTGTTATTAGGGCTAAACGTCATGTAGGTAAGGTTTTAGTTGTTGATGATGGAAGCTCTGATGATACAGTAAGAGTTGCAAAAGAGGCAGGTGCAGTAGTTGTTTCTCATAAGAAGAACATGGGTAAGAGTGCAGGTATAAAGACTGGGTTTAAGTATGCACTTAAAAATGGTTTTGATTATGTAGTGACAATTGATGCTGATGGACAACATAATCCAGATGAAATTCCTACTGTTTTAGGTGATGTAGTAGATAACGGTCATGATATATCTATTGGTGTTAGATGGGGTGATACTACTGAGATGCCTAGGTGGCGTAAGGTTGGTAAGAGACTGCTTGATTATATGACAAGTTTTGGTAATGGTGGTTATGTTACTGATAGTCAGTCTGGGTTTAGGGCTTTTAATAAAAAAGCAGTAGAGGGTATTACTCCTAGAATGAACGGTGATTCGTTTAGTGTTGAAAGTGAGCAGTTGGTAAAGGCTCATGATCTAGATTTAAAGGTAACAAATACTCGTATTTCGTGTAAGTACAAGAATTTAGATACTTCTACCAAGAGTCCTACTTCACATGGTTATTCTGTTCTAAAATATGTTATCTGGATGGTTGCCGAGAAGCGTCCTCTGATGTTTATTGGTGTTCCTGGTTTTATTATGGTTGTTATTGGACTTTTATTTGGAATTTATACCTTGCAATATTATAATCAGACCCATGTTTTCCTTGTACCATATGCTATTTTAATAAGCATTTTTTTAATCATTGGTGCACTTGGTATGTTTATGGGATTGGTGCTAGGAGTTTTACCAAATATTATTAGACGATCAAGACAGGAATTAGATTAACGAAAGAAAGATTAATTTTTTTAAGAAGATGTGTGATTATAATTCCAGCCTTAAAACCTAAGTCATTTTTAATCCTGATACAGTTGTATAAACGATTGTCTCCTAAGGAAAAACCATCCAAACCTTAGATGAAGAGGATAAAAATAGCAAAAAAAGAATTTGACAAAAAGAATTTCTCACAAAATCAAAGAAAACTGGTGAATGGCACGTTTCTTTAAATCCTCAAAAGAGAAAAGAAATATACAGATTCCTAGGATTACTGCCAAAATAACAACAGCAAGAACAGATACAACAATGCCCTATACCTTTGAGTGGAAGAGGGACCGCATACGTTTGTTTCATATATTTGTTATAAAGGTTATTGCTTATGATAGAATGATTGTTAGAAAATTTTTATAAAACATAACTTATGGAATTTATAGTACAAACATTTTCATGTAAATCAGGGAGATATGGCTTTTTTACATCTTATATCAACACTAAGAATCTATATCATTTTGATTAAAGACAGCAATCTTTCTAGCATTGGGAATCGTTCAAACAGCCAACTCATGAGAGGGAAGTTGAAAATGAATGGTTTGTCTTTTGGCATTGTGACTTCTAGCGTTCCTTCTGGTCCTTCAGCGCTAAATTCATCTTTGGCTTTTGCTGTAATTGTAAAAGTCCCTTTTTCGTTCCAGGTATGATTAAAACTAACTTCTTCTCCTGATAAATAAGGACCTTCCCATTTCGCTTCTGGATCATTCTCGAACCATTCAATCCAGTAGTATACATCGTCTCCTTCTGGATCTATTGTGTTAAATGTGTATTCATATTTTTCTCCAATATTTCCATTGGTAGGTCCATCTATATTTGGTGCATATGGAGCATGATTTCCAATTCTTACCCAATATGGATTGGACCAATCGCCTTCTTCATCGTAAGTATCTTTAGCCTTAGCGGTTATATCAAAATCACCTTCTGAGTACCACGTATGAGAGGCAGTCGCTTCTTCGCCAGAAGAAAATGGTCCAAACCAGTTATCATAAGAGTCATCACCCCATTCAATATAATAATAAACATCATCTCCATCAGGATCTATGGTATCAAAATTGTAGTCATATGATTCACCTACTATTCCACTAGTTGGACCTGTAATTGCTGGCATATCAGGGGGATTATTCTTTATACGGCCAAGTACAGATTCATCTACATATCCATCAGAATTATAAATTACAAGTGTTACCTGAGTATTATTTTTTGTAAGATCTCCAAAATCGTTACCATGGTTATCCTCATGTTCATTGCCGTTCCAAACAGTGCTATTAACGTATTCCTCGTCTGCATCTATAGAGATATCCTTATCGAAAGCGTAATCCAAAAATCCAAAATTATACGGGTCACCCTCCTTAGTATCATATCGGGAAACAATCTCTGTAATAAATGCTCGAATATGGCCGATATATTGTATAGTTTCATTGTTTTTAATAGTAATGTTAACTCGGGTCGTAGCATTTCCCAACCATGATAGTGTAATATTGGCGGTTATATCAGCTACGTCTCTACTACCACTCTCATTGAGGGTATCTGGAAGATTTTCAGGTTTATCACCTACGATCCTTTGATAATCCCCATCGAAAATAGATGTTGGAAGGGCCACTATATTATAATTTACCGCCCACTCACGCGCTTTCTGATTTAGAACATTCCCTTCATGATCATATTCAATCATTTCTACATACTCAAAATCATAATCTCCTGAGACATAAACCTCATGAATATGTTGATTCCATATATGGCAAGGTGGACAAATTTGGGATGTTGCTATTCCTACAAAAACAGTATGTGAATAATTCTGATAATCATTCATTTCACCCAATGGTTCCGTTGAATTTTTTAGAGAAGTAATAATAGTAGGTTTTACAATTCCTCCATTGAGATTTGGTACAGCAACATTTGCTCCTACAAATAATACAATCCAAAATACCAAGATAATTCTATTAATGTAACCTTTCATTTTATGTTTCCCCAATAATATTTTATATAATAATTAATATCATTTAGCTAAATTTAAATGTTTGGTAGGGGATAAAAAAAGATACAAAACCTATTGTTACTGGGCTGATTTCATTTCAACACTTAAAAATCTACATTACTATGATAAAAGACAATAATCTTTCCAGCATTGGGAACCGTCCTGTAATCCATAGGAGCAACGAACTTAGAGATGCTTTGTTTCTTGGGATATTAACTATTAGGAATCCCCGGATGCTTTCAGTACCATATATGTCTTTTGCCTTAGCTTGAATTGTATAAGTTCTTTTATCATCCCCAGAATGACTCGCTTTGCCTTCTTCTCCAGATGCAAAAGGACCAATACTTTTTTCTTTGCCACTATCGTCACCCCATTTGACAATATATTCTGCAATATCATCTCCATTAGGATCACTAGAAGTAAAGCCAAATTCATAAAATGTTTCCGGTTTGCCACTATTTGGACCTGTAATAACTGGTGCATCTGATGGGTTACTAATTGTCACTATTAATGGTTCTGACCACCCACTTTTAACATCATATACATCTTTCGCTTCCGCTCTGATTGTATAATTACCCTTTACATTCCATGTATGACCTTTTGTTACTTCTTCACCAGAATAATATGGTCCAATCCATTCCTCGATATTACCGTCATCCTATTCGATATAATAGTAGTATACATCGTCTCCATTCGGGTCTGTTGTAACAAAGGTATACTCATACTCTATTTTCACCTCTTCACTTGTAGGACCTGTAATATTTAGTGCATTTGGTGGAATGCTTGAAGGTATGTACACCCATGCAATATATTCAAACACACCCGAAGTATAACCCAAGTATTCAGGTACTAGATTTGTATCTTCCTTAATATCAACAGAGTGTGGAGAACTACGACTTTCTACAGAAGACACATTAGCAGTGAAAGCAGAATCATTATCCTAACTTTCCATCCACCTTGTCCATGTATAGAACTTTCATCTTCATAGGAATCGAAATCCTCTGACCATGCAACACCAACTCGCACCTCTTCAAGACTAAAATCATCATAATATACAGAGGTTGCACCATTACCATATAAATCCACAGCGCAAATATTAAGAATACCATCATAACGGTTACCAGATCCTGCAGTCCATTGCTTTTCGTGTAGGAAATCATCACCATAATATATTTCCATCCAATCAGTATCAAGATTGATGTCAAAACGGATTTCAACCCACTGATCTAGGATTAGTGGTAACGATATATCATCAAATTCACACTCAACGATTTAAAGATCACTATCGAATCAAAGTTGGACCGCCCATTTATTATCATCTCTTGCACCATCAGTATAGTTACTTAAGCAAGATGATATAAGAAGCACCTTCTAAAAGTGGCTCTGCTTGATTGCTATTAAAAGTGATTATTTTATTTATAGATATGTTATATGCACCTATGCTTGTAATACCACTAACTCCAACAAACAATATAATTATTCCTATAACCAACCCTTTCCCAAATATATTTTTTTGCATGTTACTATTTATCCCCTAAGAATAATTTTTTAACTTCTTATATAATATTTTGATATAAATGTAACTGAATCAGTTGCATTGATTTCATTTCAACAACAAGGCTTTTTCACAACTTTTATTTTTTTTTAAATATCATTTTAAAATCTTAAATTTCACCAATAAGTACAAAGAATATTCTATACAATTATTCCTATAAGATAGGTTAAAAGAAGATGTGTGATTATTCTTACCTTAAAATCCATCTCATTCTTAATTATGATACAGTTGTTCAACAAATCATACCAACTAAAAAAGTAATATAGAGAGCTTTGAATAACCCTCATTGATTCCAATTTTTCTATTTCTGCCTCATTTATGGGCATGAGCTATGTATTTTCTCGGTTTTCTCTGTTATTTTTCCCTGATTTTTATACTTTTTTCCTTTATTTTTATATTTGTTTATCTGGCTACCGCTAACCGCTTACGTTCCAACGTCACAAGTTGGTAGAGATCATAAGCGAAATATTTGAACATCTCTTTCACTCGTACCCGACCCAAGATTTTTACTTGTGTTCTGTCACCTTTGAACACTCGTTTAATGACACTAAATGGTCGTTCTCCTGGTGCTCGTTTTCGGCAGATCCGTTTATTCCGTAATATCTCATGAGGCGTAAGTATTCCTCGTTTCATACTTCCATTTCCTTTTGCTTTAGTCTGTTTCCCGGTAAACGCTTTATCCCGATAGATCACCTCATCAGATTTAGCCAAGTCAATATCGCTATCATGTACACTTGCAGTTGTAACATCGAAATCCCGGATTAGATGCTGGTCGACATCAAGCTTGATAATGGATTTATACCCGTAATGAACCTGACCGTGTTTCACAGAAAATGATCCATCCTTATCCATATGTTGCAATTGTTTCTCTGTATATTCGGCAGGTTCACCTTTTTTTCTGGTTTTTTTCTCCTTGCTGTATCGTTTCTTCCCAAGATCCGCCTCGATAAAACTGGCATCTTGAATTGTCCCTTTCTTAATCTCAAATCCTTTTACATCCAGTTGATGTTGTAATTCATCCCAGATTTGCTTATCAACACCGGTTTCTTCCAATCGGTCACGAATCTTCCAGATTGTCGTAAAATCAGGAATCTGCTCAGGGAACCCAAGAAAATTCCGGAAACTCAGTCGGTCATGACATTGAAACTCCAGCTCTGGATCCGATAGGTTATACCATGCCTGTAAGAGCATGGACCGCACTACTACAAGTTCATCTGTATGAGGACGTCCACCGGTTTCTTTATCATCATGGAAAACACCCTTAACCAGAGGAATAAATGGTTTCCAATCAATCTGCTGTTTCATTAATTCAAGGCGATCTCCAAGACCTTTCACTTTTTTATACTGTTCTTCTAGAATAAAACGGTTAAAACTCATCATCCATCACTCCTTATGTATAAGGAATGGATGATGTTCATAAAGAGTTTTCTATGAGGGGTTTTTCAAAACCCTCTTTATTAATTTTTTCCTTATATAATTAGCACTGTTATCAATTAATTAACCAATCAAAGTTTCCATTATATGCACAATTACAATTGAAAACCATAAATTTTTATTCTCTTTTGTATTTCTGATTATTAATTAATCTTTCTTGAACTTGTTTAAGGAAACAAGATGAAAAGAGAGGTGAGGGGATAAAATAATATCTATCAAGACAATAAGTAAAGACGAGAATGCTGATATAGGCGTGGGTTCTTTAATAATATTTATTGCCATGATACTTGTGGCTGGTATAACAGCATCTGTTCTGATTCAAACTATGAGTAGCCTACAAGAGCAAGCATTGCAAACTGGCCTAGAAACCATTAGAGACGTTTCGGCTGGGCTAAAAGTCACACACATTAGTGGATATGCTAATGTATCACAAATTGGACAACTTGCTATATTTGTAGCGCCAATTGCCGCATCAGCTGATTTAGATCTTATGCAGGGATATATCTCCCTATCTGATTCGACTAAAAGGGTTATTCTAAATTACAATAGCAGCTGTTTTAATAGTAGCATTTCAAATGGTTTATTCAATACATTGAATTCGAGCCATCTAAACTCTAATGAATTTGGCCTTATAGTAATTAGAGATATTGATACTTCTTGTACCTCTACTTCACCTGTTATAAATAATGGGGATTTGGTTGTTTTATTAATAAATACCACAAAATGTTTTTCAGGAATTGGTACAAGAACCGAAGTATTAGGAAATGTTATTCCAGAATATGGTATCAGCGGGGTAATAGGTTTTACAACACCAAGTACTTTTACCAATACGATAGTCGATTTGCAACCTTAAAAAAATAGTAAATTTTGTACTACTTATATTATTTGTTCATCTCCCGAAGAAGATTTTGGCGATTTCATATAAGTCCATGTCAACTGTTTTCAGGTTGGAAACCGCTTCTTCAAGTTCAACTGGGACAATTTTATTTCCTTGCAGAGCAACCATTTTCCCATAATTATTTTCATTTATCAATTCGACAGCAGCAACACCAAATCGTGTTGCTAAAATCCGATCATAAGCAGTAGGGGATCCTCCTCTTTGTACATGGCCTAGAACAGTAACCCTAGTGTCCACTCCCATGCGTTTTTTGATTTCTCTTGCTAGAAAATGTCCAATTCCTCCAAGTTTTACATGGCCAAATTCATCTTTTTCATCGGTCTGAGTAATTAATGTGCTTTCTCCCGAAACATGACCAAGTTCACCTTCTTCACCAGTTTGTGCAACTGATAAATCTTCTTTTTTGGGTTGCGCACCTTCTGCTATGACTACTATGCTGAATTTTTTACCATAGTCATAGCGTGCCTTTAGATGACTGCAAACCTCTTCTATCTCAAATGGCTTTTCAGGGATTAATATCTCATCAGCTCCACCAGCAATACCTGCCATTGTAGCAATCCATCCTGCATGTCTACCCATTACCTCCACGACTATTACTCTATGATGAGACTCAGCAGTTGTATGAAGTCTATCTATAGCCTCAGTAACGATAGAAACCGCGGTATCAAATCCAAATGTATAATCAGTGCCAGAGAGATCATTATCAATTGTTTTTGGGATACCCACTACAGGAACACCAATTTGATGTAATTTTAATGCAACACCAAGAGTATCCTCACCGCCGATAGCTGCAACACCATCAATTCCAAATTTTCTAACATTCTCAGTAAGCTTTTGCACATCCTCCTCATGTTTAAACGGATTTGTTCGTGATGTCCCAATGATAGTACCCCCCTTTGGGAGAATACCAGAGACAGTATAATCTGTAAGCGGTTCCACATCGCCTTCTATTAGACCTTTCCATCCATTTCTTATACCTATAATTTCCCAGCCATATTTAATGGATTTTTTAACTACAGCTCGAATGACCGCGTTCAAACCTGGGCAATCTCCTCCACCTGTTAAAACTCCAATTTTTTTCATACACCATCCCTCTAATCAATATATTCTTTATCTTCCATATCTTTTAATAAGTTATGGTTTCTATTTTCACCTAGCGTCTTACTACAATTGAAATACAATATAATAAAGGCGAGAAAATTGTTACAACCATAACTTATAAATTACAATTATTAGGGTGACGAATAACACTACAGGTAAATACCAAACTGAATTATCAACACCAATGCTGTATGCAAGCGATAGAATAAAAAGAATTGATATAAACAAGGTTATAATATCTCTGTATTTCATTCTCCTCAAGTCAATATGTTTTATACAGTTAAATTATTTATTATCATAGGACTTCAACAATTATAATAGCCTTTGAAAGGATGTTTTACATGCCAAGATATCCACCTAAACCAATATCGATAAAAGCACCAGTTATCGCAACAATCCATACGAAAGGAACAAAGTAAAAGAGCGTCATCAGCATATGGCTCCCTCTTAGAGTCTGTATAGTGATAGCCAACATAAAACAGTGTATAACTAATACGATGAATACAATAATAAAATTATTGGTAAAAACCTCTGGGGGAACAGTACTAAGTATAGCTCCTACATCAATAGTTGTACCTGCAAAAGGATCTCCCCCAATTCCCTCGATTAATATAGTATT
>DAOVGR010000027.1 GCA_030672305.1 Thermoplasmatales archaeon
CTAATTGTCTTTATTTGTATGAATGTGATGAAGACACAGGAAGTTGTACTCTTATTGATCAAAATGAGGAAATAGACCTGGTTTCTCCAGACCTATTTGTAATTCCTTGGAATTATCCTCCAAATGCTTCCAGTAATCCTATTCCACCTAATGGTGCTACCGATGTTGATATTGAAGTTGTTCTCAGTTGGACTTGTAGTGATCCTGATGGAGATACAATAGTTTATGATGTTTATCTTGATATTGTGAGTCCACCTGAAGAAAAGGTTTCTGATGATCGGACAGAGACAACATTTGATCCCGGTATACTTGAATTTGCCACAACGTATTATTGGCAGATAATCGCTTCGGATGAGCATAATACACCTACCGCAGGTCCAGTTTGGCATTTTACTACAGAAGATAATAGTCCACCAGATGCACCAACGATAGATGGCCCAGTAAGTGGACAAGAAGGAAAAACCTATACATATACGTTTACATCATCTGATCCAAATAGTGATGATATTGCAAATTATACTGTAAACTGGGGAAATGGGCCATTGGAGATCCTTGAGGGGCCATTCACCTCAGGGTCATCAGCTAAAGCAACTCATAAATGGCCTTCACAGAGAACCTATACAATCATGGCAAAGGCAAAAGACAAATGGGGTGCCGAGAGTGACTGGGCTGAGTTTGAAGTGAGTATTCCAAGAACCAGAGCATCATCTTATCTATGGTTTTTGGAACGATTCCCAATGCTGGAAAGACTTCTATCTTTGTTATTGTAACATTTAAATATCCACTAATGGATGTAAAATATGAGGGAGGTAAAGAAATATGAAGAAGATATTACCATTATTTGTAATAGGAATTTTAGTTTGTATGCTGTTGACCGTAACCGTATTCCCTGTGGTAGGATTGGTTGATAATAACAAAATCAAAACAAATAATGGTACATATAATGAAGATAATTTCATCTCATTTTATCGGACGAATAATTACAACGGCGTATTAAATGAAAAGTCAAATGCAGAGAGTGAGATAATTACCTTTGAGAACTATGGAAACGGCGATGTAGTCGATCAACAACAAACCAAAAATTGTTATTCTGGATGGGGTGTTGTAGATACGCAGTGGATTGCCCAAAGTTTCAAACCTCAATTAGAGGTACTTACAAGAGTTCAGCTATATATGTTTAGAATTGGTTTCGGTAGTGATATTCAGATTACAGTTTCAATTAGAGAGTCTTTAGATGGAAATGATCTCACTAATGTCTCAGTAGATGCAAGTGGACTTGGAAGTTATCCAATATGGTTAGAGTTTGATTTTCCAGATATAAATACTACCCCCGGTCATACGTACTATATAGTTGCTAGAGCTCCTGAAGTCGACGATGATAATGCCACTTGTTGGAATTTCGATATGTACAATCCATATGAAGACGGTGATGCATGGTGTGCTTTTTCTCCTGATTTCAATTGGTTCTTATTAGATGGACCAGAATATCCAGAATGTGATTGTTGTTTCATGACATATGGCTTGGATGATCCACCAAATACACCAACTATAGAAGGAACAACAGAGGGAAAGATAGGCACAGAATACAACTACACGTTTGCAACAACGGACCCTGAAGGACACGATGTGTATTATTATATTAAATGGGGAGACGATACGAATAGTGGATGGCTTGGCCCGTATTCTTCTGGTCAGCAGGTAACAGTAGCACACAGTTGGGATAAAAGTGGAAAATATGTAATTGAAGCAAAAGCCAATGACACATATGGTGCAGAGAGCCCATGGGGGACACTCGAAGTTGAAATACCAAGAAACAGAGCATCATCAAATCTGTGGTATCATTGGTTTTTAGAACGATTTCCAATGCTGGAAAGACTGCTATCTCTTATAAAATAAGACTTCTGTTTCCTATCCATCTGTTATTGTAACATTTAAATATCCACTAACAGATGTAATATGTTGAGGGAGGACAAGAAAATGAAGAAAAAATCCCAGGTTTTATTTAATAAGACGCTAGTATTTACAATTGTAATCTTTTTAATTGGAACAAGTATTGTTTCTGCCAATAATATAATTAATAATCAAAAAAATAGGTTAGCATGTGACCATTTAGCTTATGTGGGTGGTTCAGGAGAATTTTGCGCTCTTTATGAATTTACTTTAAATGATCCTAGTAATTTAACATGTAAATGGCCAGTAAGTAAGGGTGAATTATTTATGAGTGGAACTACTTGGACAAATGATGGCAGATGGCTTGCCTGTGAATATGGTACGGGTGCTCTATATGAAATTGATCCAGAAATCGGTAACATATGGTTAATTGGTGGGGGTGGAATAAGCTGTAACGATTTAGCCTGGGATCCAGTAGAAAATAGATTATATGGAACCACAGGAACTGATCTCCTAGAATATAACCCAAATACTGGTGAACAAACTATGATTGGTAGTCACGGTCAACCTGGTAAAGCAATGATAGCTCTTGCAATTGATTCAGAGGGTGTATGTTATACTTGGGATGTTCTTTTCAGCGGTAACTCTACACTTTTTACAGTTGACCTTGAGGGTGGTGAAGCAACTATAGTTGGTTCACTTGGTATGACGCTCTCATATGCGCAAGATGGAGATTTTTGCAAGAAAGATGATATTCTCTATTTAGCTGCTCATACCACAAGTCCAAATTCTGGTAGCTATTTATATGAATGTGATGAAGACACTGGAAGTTGTACTTTAGTTGGCCAATTCCAAGAGGATGTTGATGTAGGGATTTTTGTAATACCATGGAATCAGCCTCCTAATGCACCAACAATTGATGGTCCAAAAAAAGGAAAACCAAACACTGCTTACGATTACACTTTTGTTTCAACTGACTCTGAGGAAGATGCTGTTATGTACATTATTGACTGGGGAGATAATAATACAGAGTGGACCGAATATAGTGATTCTGGTGAAGAGATAATAATAAAACATACATGGAAATCAGAAGGTAATTTTACTATTAAGGCACAAGCAATAGATATTAATGATGCTGAGAGTGACTGGTCAGAACATGAGATAACAATACCAAGAAACAGAGCATCATCTTATCTATGGTTTCATTGGTTTCTGGAGCGTTTCCCATTACTGGAAAGACTGCTATCTTTGGTGTTGTAACATTTAAATATCATAAATCAGATTATTTTATTGAGGGAGAAGAGAATATGACGGAAAGAATTTTGTATAAAACGCTGGTAATTGGAATATTAGTTCTATTTATAGGAGTTGGAGTTCAGTCTACTATCGCAATTAATTCTGAAAACTCATCTTTTGAGGTAACCATAACAAAACCTCAAAGAGGTATCTACTTTGACGATGAGAAGATACTACCTTTTATTGTACCTTTGATTTTATGGGGTAAAATATCTATAAAAGCAGAAGTTCCACCTGAATATATTGAAATGGTAACAGTTGAATTTTATGTCAAAAATGAACTTATTGAGACTATTGACGGTCCAGGACCAGAATTTGTTTTTCCTTTTACTTGGAGATTACCTCTCCTGGGAAGAATCAATGTAAAAGTAATAGCCTATTCTGGTGATGAAACAGCGCAGGATAAAATTACAATGTGGAGATTATTCCCATAGCCATCTATAGGTAATATGGCAGATTGTTACATTTAAATATCCTATATCCGATGTAAAATATGAGGGAGAAGAGAATATGAAGGAAAGAATGTTGTATAAATCCTTTGTAATTGGAGTTATAATATTGTTTATTGGTGTTGGTATTCAATCAGTATTTGCTATAACCATAGGTGAAAGTAATAATCCACCTGATGCACCAGATATTGATGGTCCAAACTGGATAGAGGAATATGTATATTATAATTGGACATATACAACAATAGATCCTGAAGGTAATTTTATTTGGTATTATGTTGATTGGGGTGATAATGAAAATACTGGTTGGCATGGTCCATATCTTTCTGGTGAAAGTAAAACATTTAAACACCGGTATGAAAGATGGCACAGTCCATATCCTTCTATTTACAAAATGAAAGTTAAAGCTAAGGATATTTATGATGCTGAAAGTCAGTGGACAATAAGAGATGTTATAGTTCCTAGAACAAGAACACTATCTTATCATCGGCTTCTTAGAACGTTTCCCAATGCTTGAAAGACTGCTAACATTGATCAGAGCGTGTTGAAATCAGTTTTAAACCTAGTTTACAGAAGTAATTGTTTGGTTTTTCCCGAACATTTTACAATAATATATAAACTTAAAAACACTGATATAAAAGGGTCTAGTGGAAGTAAGAATGAATTTTTAGGATAACATACTTTTTCATTTCTTTATTTCCTCCCTTAAAACTAGACCCTTACCAATTAATATTCTTTTATTTTTTTAGAAAATCTTTAATAAAACTATAACATTACATTTTTATTATCCTAAGGGAGGTATGAAAAAAGCATGTATAAGAAATTAGTAGGAATAGTAATAATGACGCTGTTGATTACTACTGCTTTACCTGCAGTAGGTACTATAAATAAAATAAATAATGCGGCACCATCTTCTACACAAAATTCTGGAGTAGAATGGAGTCAAAAATATGGCGAAGATGAGTACGATGTCTTTTATGACGTGGATGTGACAACTGATGGTGGATATATAGTATGTGGGAACCGTGAAGAAAATGGCAATTATCACCCATATGTTCTAAAGGTTGATTCAGAAGGAAATCAGCAATGGAATTGGACTATAAGAGAATTTGAATATAATGGTTCATTGTATGAAATATATGATAATTGGAATTCTGCTATTATGCAGACAAGTGATGGAGGGTATCTCACATGTTTATATATCAATATTGAAGTGGAAGGTGAAGGATTACTAATTGGTGGCCTGGTAAAGTTTGATGCTTCTGGTAATCCTTTATGGTTTTCATATATAGGTGAAGAAGGCGTATGGTGGTTTTACCCAACAGAAATAATTGAACCTGAAGATAAGAATATTTATGTTGTTTCAGGTACAGGCGCTACCATTAATGATCCTATAAATGATCATTCTGCTATGCTAGTAATAACTGATTTATCAGGTGCAATTCAAGATTATGCATTCTATGATTATGGTGATTATCAAGATGAAGGCTATGCTTTATGTGAAGCAAACGGTGGTTATCTATTAACTGGAACAGTATGGAATACTCTATCAGATGGCGATTACCGGATGATTAAAACAGATTCAAATCTTGATGTAGTTAAAAGTAGTACTTATGGTAGAATGACTAATGATGTGAGTTATAATCAAGATTGTTTCCAAACAGCAGATGATGGATTTATTATGGGTGGACAGAGCTATGAATTTGGTGTTATTATGGATGCATGGGTTGTGAGAACTGATTCTGATTGCAATATGCTATGGAACAGAAGCTATGGAGATACTTTTACTGACACATGTTGGAGTATGGCAATGACAGATGATGATAAATATGTACTCTGTGTAACAATGAACTTTAATGGATATACTGGTGATAAAGAGGACACCCACTTAGTTAAGTTAGATGATAATGGGAAAATCGAGTGGATCCAGATTAATGGTGGCCCATATAGAGAAGTTGGTATAAGTATAAAACAAACAGATGATGGCGGTTTTATCGTTGCTGGTAGAGATGGCACATCCTATTCTAAAGATGCTGATGCAACGTTAGTTAAATTTGCACCTTTTGATAACGAGCAGCCAGACAAACCTGATAAACCATCTGGAAAGAAAAGAATTAAGCTTGGAGAGGAGTATACTTATTCAAGTAGCACAATTGACTCTGATGGAGATCAGGTGTATTATAAATGGGATTGGGGCGATGGTAATTATACTGAGTGGCTTGGACCATATAATTCTGGCGATACCTGTGAGGCTACGCATAACTGGTCTGAGGGTGGCGATTTACAAATTAAGGTTATGGCTAAAGATACCAATGGTGGAGAAAGCGAATGGTCAGATCCGTTATCCTTTACACCAAGAAGCAGAGCAATATTAAATACATTGCTCTTAAGATTTCTAGAGCGATTCCCAATACTGCGACAACTACTTGGATTTCTATAATATCAAAATCCTCTTCTTTCTTTATTTTTTACTTTTTCAGGTAAATTCTATTTGTCGGTATCTCTCAAGTACGTACAAAATGTTTTGTCGGAACATATAAATAGCATTTAATAGGAATTTCAACAATATTAAATATCCTGCGCTGGAAAGACTACTAGGATTAATTTTTAATATTCCTCGATAGCCCATGGAATATTTTTGATATTTACCAATAAATAAAAAATTATTCAAAATATGTATTTTTGTAAATGATATTTAGAAAATTCAAAAATAATATTCCTCGGTAAATTCAGGAATAAATATTTTTATTTGAATTAGTAGTTATCAGTCTTCTTTGTCATCCGCGAAAGTTCACTCTCTATTCTATCAATAAAATGTTTATCAAATTGTATTCCTTTAAGTTTTTGTATATATATCAGGGACTGTATGTGATCTTTTGATGGTAAATCAGTTATTTGTTTTCTTGCTGTTTCTCCTTTTCTTTCTTTTTCAGTAATACCATGAGAATAATCAATTAAACTGATCTCAGCATCCTGCGAAATCCATCCAATATCAACATAATAATCTAATATATTTGTAAGATTAGGTCGTCCGCATTTGTCAATTAGATATTGTAACCATTTCATTAAAATTATAACATTTTCTGGATCACTGGGTATTTCAGTAAGTGGATCTACCTTCCATTCATGGACAGTTTCGATTACGCCCTCTGGAATCTTTATATCATCTGTTGTTACAATCCTTTGTTTACTAATTGTACCCTTTTCTATACAAGTTATCCTTTCTTTTAGTTTATCTATATTTTCTATAATTTTTTGCATATCTTCATCTTTTTTTATTAAGGATGGTTTTACTGTTTTCGTGGGTTCTTCTTTTCCTAAAGGTTTTCCAGTCTTTGCGTAGGTACTTATTGTTTCTCCTATTTTTTTTATAAGTGAGTGAAATTGTTCTTTAGTGATTTTTATCTTTTTACCCTTGAGTTTATTCTCTAGCCTTTCTGCCAGTCGTGAAGGAATAATATTTTTTGATACTAGGAAGGATAGTTCAGTATTTAGATCAAATTCCTCTGAATTTTTACTATCTTCCTCGTTCTCTACCATGACAATCACCTAATTATTTTTCATTCTATTAAATTTTCTATAAATTCGTTTATTAAAGAATCGATTTTTAAATCCATATTTATTTCATGAAATGATTGTTCGATTATCAAATCAAGATCATTAGCAGACAATTCTCCAGATATTTCAACGGGTATATTTGAAATATTAATCTCCATGTTATCCTTTTCTGAGGTATTCTTAAAAGCTTTGATTTCTGCAAAATTAAAACCAACTTTTTCAGCAAATGATTCTATCTCACCTACCCTCTCCTTTATATCCTCGATTTCTTTAGTAAAATTTTCTAGAGCATCTATCCTTTTTTTAGTAACTTTTGAAAGCCCAACGAATGGATTCATTTGTTCTGATACAATTTCATATAAGGCAACTAGATCATCAAGATCTTTAGATATCGATTCCAATTTTTTATGTACTGAAGTTATCTCTTCTGTATTTTTTTTTATTTGAAAATCAAAATCTTTCATACTCTGTAATATAGCACGTTTTTGCTCTAATGAGTCTCTAGTAGAAATCTCTGTATCATCTGATATTTGTTTATCTTGTTCAGGTTCTTCCTCTTTTTCTGTTTGACCCTGTGAGTCAACTTTTATAACTTTTCTAAGATTCTCGGCATTTTTTCTTGTTTCTTCAGTATCATCTGTCTTTTCTTCGATTTTTTGAGAAGGTTCTTCTTTAGAAATTGTGTCTTTATCTGAGGATTGCTTCCCTAACTCATCCTCACCTTTTCCCATCTTTAACTTTATCTATACCCCTCCAATATTTAAATGTGAGTTTAATTGTATATCTAATTTACAGACCGGTACTTATAGTTATATTTATAGGAATATTCACTTTTTACAATTTAGAATAAAAATTGTATTATTTATAGTCTTGGGAAAAAACTGGATTCAAATTGTTAAAACCCAAATTAATTTTCTAAAACAAAAAATTTTAAAATAGCTAATGAATAGTGAATGTCGATTGATGCATGATTTTTAGCATAAGAGTAGTAGTAGCAAAGGAGAAGACGGGAAAAACCGTGGAGGATTTAAAAAATGGAAGCAAAAAACATCCCCGTCAGCCAGTTAGGAGTTTAGTATTAAGTATTGATAATAATGAAAGAATCTCAACATTTAACAGTGAATGTGAACAAATTTTGGGTTATAGTAAGACAGAGGCGTTAAATAGACCTATTTTTGATTTTTTAATACCGGATCGTTATGTTGATCAATGGAAATATCTAGTCGATTATTCACGAAAAAATAAGATAATGGATGACTTTAAACTTCCATTGTTGACCAAACAAGGTAAAGAAATTTGGGTTTGCTGGAGTAGTTTTCCTATTAAAAATGATTATAATGTTATTGTAGATATTAGTCTTGTTGGAAACTTGGTCTCATCTTGGAAAGAATCCAAAGAACCTTTAATTGAATTTTCTAAGGTCGAAAAAAAGGAAAATACAGTTGATAACCTTTTAGAAGATCAAGTTAAAAATGGAAGATCTAAGAATTATGAAGAACTTAACGAAATGATTAAAAATTTAAAAAGAAAAAATTCAGAATTAGATGGAAAAAATAGAAATTTAGAAAAAAATCTAAAGGATCTGATAAATAGCTTTGAACATCATAAGAAAAAGGAAGATAAGAAAAAAAGATTAGAGAATTTCATTGGCAAGAGCCCCTATTCATTTTCTGAATTAGTTGTTAGTAAGAAAAGAAAGCAAGAATTTGAAAATATGAAAATCAAGTTAGATGAGCGTGAGAGATTGTTAAAAGAACTCGAATCTAAACTTGTGAAAGATAAGATAAAAATTAATGAGCAGGTAAATGAGTTCAGGAAATGGCGTAAAAAACTTGAATCGTTGGAGGGAGAAATCGATAATAGGCAAAAAGAACTTTTATCGCATGAGAAATTGATAACTGATAAAATTGAAGCTTCAGGTGATGTCAATATTGAAGTTTTGAAAGAAGAAAAGGTTATGGAATATCATGATTTTCTTGATAAAATCCCTTACTCTGCTGTTGTTATTCATAGAGGAATTTTAAAACAGGTTAATGATTCTTTCGCAGATTTAATTGGTTATGATATTAATGAAATTGTAGACAAGAGTCTGTTTGATTTTATTATTCTTGAAGATCTTTCAGACGCTCAAGAATATTATTTAAATAGATTAATGGGTGTAGATGTCTCTGCTTATGAGACTACTTTATTGACTAAGAACAATAATAAAATATCAGTTGAAATTAATACTAAACCAACTTTTTATAATGGAAAAAAAGCAGATATTGCTGTTATTAAAACATTAGAGAGTAAAAATGAGAAAAAAAAAAATTAAAATAATAAATTATAAAGAGGGTTTATCCGTCTTATTAGTCTAGTTTTATGATTCTCATTGAGAATACTGATGGTACTGATATATCATATTCTGATTTAATACCTATCTCTGGTGATAGTGATCCTAATACTGTTTCTCTTGGTTCTAATCCACCAGTATCGATTATAGCGCTAAGGTTGACAAGTAATATTGCTCTATCTCCACTGTTCATACCATAGGTTCTTGTAATGGAACCGTCCGGGTCATGTATTGAAATCACACCGAAGTTTATATTTGAGGTATTGTCAAGTATTGTATAGCTTGATCCTGATTCAACTGGTGTATAGAAGACACTTGCGTTGTCTAAATTGACGGTTTGTACAAGTGATTCATTTAGTTTAAGGACAGTTAAGTTTTCGTGTAGAACTGTTAATGTACACAAGCTTAGGTCTATATATTTTGATCCTGCTCTTGGTCTGACAGTGAATGCGAGATATTCAATTATTGATCTATCGACATCTGTGTAACCTGTAACCTGTTCTATTGCTATTCCACCTGAAACTTCTTGTATAGTTGAAAGACCTACTGATTTTGCTCTTGACTGCAAGGTTTCACCAGTATTTATTAATACACTTGCTGCTACAGCTGCAACTAATATCATAGCTATGAAAACAATAAGTGTACCAATTCCAACCATTGCTTTGTCATCCTTATTAATATTTCTTTTTTCAATGTGGATTCTATGTTTTTGTGCGGGTTTTATAGCAATGATTGTATTTATCCTTAGACACCCTAATCCTTGTTCAGAATTTACTAAAACAAAACCATCTTTGTAGTCTACATCCTCAAGGATGCCGGTAACGACATTTGCTCTATCCTCACCAGGTTCTTTTGTAACAATTTTACAGTGCTTTCCTACCAGCCTTTCCATATATTTTTTTTCCATTCTTTACCACCTTTCCTTCGTTTCAGTGCCATTTCTTGGCACGTCAATACTTTACATGCATACTGTTCTCAATTGACACTATTTAAAGCTAATCCGTTGGAATGTCAAAAGGAAAAAAAGTCTGGAAGACAAAAATCGCAATTTGACATTTTTACAAAATCGATGTTTAATATGTATAAAATTGAAGAAAATCAAAAATCCCATTGATTCAGAAAAATATTTTTATAGATAATAATTGTATAATAAGATTTATATATTATATATCCCTAAATTTACCCTGTAAACAGGGATAAAATGGGTAAATTGCTTACAACGGGACTAACGAGCTTATTACTGCTAATAGCACTAATGTTAATAGGGATTACTGTAGCATCAATTTTAACAGGCCAGACTGCTGGAAATTCCTCAGAAAAAGATTTGGAACAAATCACAGAAGAAACAATAGATGAGATATCAACATATCTTCAAATAAAAGATCAAAAAGGAAAATATAGAGAAATTGATGGTGAACAAAAGATAGATAAAATTGCATTATGGATAACACCACTTTTTAATCAAGAGATAGATTTATCACAACTTACTATTCAACTCAATAATGGTGAAACTGTAATTTTTCTGGTATATGATGGTAATTCAGTTAATTTGGGGCCAAATTCAATATTTGATCATCCAATTTGGAATAATATGAATGGCGGTAATTTTGGATTTATTTCAATAGTTGATATGGATAAATCTTTGGTTAGTTATGATACATTTAACGATTGCTCAGATAATGCTTATTTAGTTATTAAATTACCAGAATTTATGACTTTAAGTAAACATGAAAAAATAATTGTTACTCTATTTCCTTCAACAGGTATAACTAGAACAATAGAATTGAAGGCACCATTACCTATAAATTCAGTAGTGTCATTTGATTAAATTTTTTTAATCTTCATCAATTTCTGTTTCAAAATCTAATTTTTTTGTTTTTAGAGTATCATTAGAACTGCCAAGGAATTTATCAATCTCTTCATTTGTAGAAAGATTTTCTTTCCAAGTTTCTGTGGAACCTTCCTGAGTTGGAGTAACACTTCCCAGTTGTGCTTTTCTTCTTGCTAGCTCGTTTTCTACCAACTCAAGAGCAGATTTATTCTCTGTAATTTTTATTTTTATATCATCAAGCTCATTTATTAGGAAATTCTTTTCTGTTAATTGATGTTGGTTTTCTATCATTTGGTTTTTGATTTCGTTGATGATTTTATTTCTTAGTTCTATATCGGTTTTCATTGTTTCGAGGTCATTTTGTCTGTTTTCAAGCTCTGTTTTAAGTTCTAAAATATTTTCTTTTTTATTATCAGTTTCCTGCTTTATTGTTTCTAAATTAAAAGTCAAGTGTGTAATTTCATCTTGTTGTCTGCTTATTAGATTATTTCTATATTCTATGTTTTTCTCTTTTTCTTGTAATTCTTTTTTGAGCTGTTGAATGTTTTCATTGTTTGTTTTTTGATCTATTTTGAGTTCATTGAAAAGGTATTTTTCTGTTAATTGATGTTGGTTTTCTATAATTTGGTTTTTGATTTCGTTGATGATTTTATTTCTTAGGTCTAGATCTGTTTTCATTATTTCGAGATCGTTTTGTCTGTCTTCAAGTTCCGTTTGTAAATGTTCAATTTTTTCTTCTTTTGTGTTTAGATTTATTAAATTTTGTTCTAGTTTATTTCTAATATTGACTGAGTTAGAATGTTTTTCTACAAGATGCATTTGTTTATCCATTAATTGTTGAGTTACGTCTTGAATTATGTTATTTCTTGATTCCATGTCGGTGTATAATGATTCCAGCTCCTGATCTTTTTTTTCAAATTCTGTTTGTAATTCATTTATCTGTTGTTGTTTTTGTAATTTTTCCATTTTATTCTGTCGTAGTTCTTCATTTAGTTTGATTAGTGGGGTGTTTATATATTCAGGGTTGTTTTGTCTATCTTCCAGTTCTTCTTTTAGCTGCATTATATCTTCTTCTTTTGTTTTGAGTTGAGTCTTTGTTTGTTCGAATTCTTTCTCTAAATTATTCGCAAAATCAGTTTTTTCTATTAGTTGAACAAGATTATCCTGTAATTGTTTGTGAATATCTTCTATAATTTTTCCTCTAATTTCTAATTCTTCTTGTTTATTTTCTAGTTCTTTTTGTAATAATTGAAGTTCATCTTTAGAACTTATTTCTAAAATATTTTTTTCAAACTTGTTCTTTGATAATTCTATATCATTGAATTTTTTCTGATTTCTTCTGAACTTTCTAAAAAGAGACATCCTTAGATTCTACTCCCAGCCTTTTATAGATCACGGCTTCCCTCCAAAGAAAGTAATAGGTCTCTCTATTCTTTAAGATTTCGCATAAGTAACTTTATTAAAAATATCTTTTAAAAGCTAGAATCCCCTCTTTTAAGTAGTGTACTAATTTTTGAAATAAAGATATTAATCCTATTTAAACAATGTATTAGTATCTGGCGGTACTGTAAATATACTTACGATTATTACTAAAAATAATGAAATAAAGAATGCTGGTAGCATCCCTGGTATAATTAATTCTGATGATAATGAATTAGAAAGCATATTTGCAACTCCTAACTTATCCCATACTACAACAATAATTGTTCCTGATATCATACCTGCAATTGCTCCCCACTTAGTTGTACGCTTCCACCAAAGGGACAGTATGATAAGTGGACCAAAAGATGCAGCAAGACCGCCCCATGCAAAAGCAACAAGAAAGTATATTACTCCTCCTTGAAGTGCTAACAAAAAAGCAATTATTGATAGTAAAAGAACCGAAATTCTGCTATATAACAATAATTTCTTCTGACTAACGTTTGGATTAACTAGTTTATGATAAACATCTTCGACAACTGATGACGAAGCAACAAGAAGTTGAGAATCTGCTGTTGACATAATTGCTGCAGTAATAGCTGCAATTACAACACCAGCAGCCCACTCAGGTAAAAGATGCATTGCAAGAAGAGGCATTACCTTCTCAGGATCAGGCAGTCCCTTAAAAAACGCTAAACCAATAATCCCAATTAATACGGCACCCCAAAGACTGATTATAACCCAAGTCATTCCAATTAAGGTACTGTTCCAAATTTTTTTCTCATCCTTAATGGCCATGTATCTGGTTAATATATGAGGTTGACCAGGATACCCAAAAAACCATGACATACTTACAAAAGCAAATATTAAGAAAAACAAACCACCATATCCAAAACTTGGGGAGAGTGCATCAGTATTTATTTTACTAATTTCTGAAAAAATTTTTCCTAATCCGCCAAGTCTGATAATACCAATAATTGGAAGAATTACAAGAATTCCAACTATCAACATTCCTTGAAATACATCGGTCCATGCAACCGCAAAAAATCCTCCCAGAAGAGTGTATAAAGTAATAATAGCAAATCCTAAAATTAGTGCAGAATGATAATCCCATCCAAATGTTTCACTTAATATCTTTCCACTTGCAACAAGTTGAACTGAAACATATGCTACCATAAAGATTGTAATGATACAAGTTGAAATCGCTCTAATAATATGTGTTTTATCATTGTATCTATCTTCAAGAAAATCAGGAATTGTAATAGAACGCAATTTTGCTGTATATCTCCGGAGACGTTTTGCAATAACACTCCAATTAAACAGTGTACCAAATGCAACACCAATTGATGTCCATAATGCCCCAATACCATAAACAAAACCTCTGCCGGGCAGTCCCATTACCAGCCAACCACTCATATCAGATGCTTCAGCACTTATTGCAACAGGCCATGTACCTAATTTTCTACCTGCAATTAAAAAATCATCAAGTGTTTTATTAAATTTTGAGGCCCATATACCGATTATAATGAGAATAGTTAAATAAACAAGAAATGCAAGTATTAAAATACTCATTTAAACCGCTTCTTACTCAAATAAAGATAAAGCATGGTCACAATTATTATAACAAGCAATGAGAGAATAATAAAGGTCCATGTTTCAAAGGAAATCATAATATCCTTTTCATCATCATTTAATTTTAGCTGTTCAAATGTTTGTGCATTTAATGCATAAATAATTCCATTTACTCCAATATAAGCAGTACCATTATAAACAACAGGATTAGAAATAATAGGTGTTGTAATATAGTTTAAAAGATCATCATCAATAGTCAAATTTGCAGCAAAAAACCATTCCCCCACCCCAGTAGTTTTATTTACAGCATAAAGTCGACCATCATCACTTCCAAAAAACACAAAATCACCATAGACAACAGGCGATGAATGTATCCCTGCTTTACATGAAAAAACCCATTCAGAGATTCCATCTTTTGCATTCAATGCATAAAGATTATTATCATTACATCCAATATAAATTAATTCTCCAGATAAAATAGGTGAAGTATCAAATCCCCAACCGGTTTCATATTTCCAAATAAGGTTACCATTTTTTGCATTGAGTGCATAAATATAGTTGTCCCATGAAGCAAAATAAACTTTGCCATTTTTGAACGCAGGAGCCGAAGTAATCATACCACTTGAGTTAAATTGCCATTTAACTTTTTGATCATTCAAGCAAATTGCATAGCAATTATTACCAGAGGTTAAATAGATATTGTCATCATAACCTGAAGCAATATAAATTTCATCAGAAAGCTCAATGCTCCATTTTTCCTTTTTATTATCAATAGAATAAGAATAAACTTTTCCAACATTATCACCAAAAATTATCATATTATTTGCAATAATTGGACTTGATATTACTTCATCATTTGTTGATATTCGTTTTATTGTACCATATGTATCAAGAATTGATACACCTTCAGAATGACCAACTAATATTTTGTCCTTATGAATAATAGGTTTTGTGGGTTTCTCTCCAACAGGTTTTTTCCATAAGAGTTGTCCATCTTTTGTATCCAATGCATATATCAATCCATTAGAAGAAGTAGCATATAAGATATTCTCTATAATTACTCCTGATGATTTAAATTCATTTTTATTGAACTCTGTGTCAAAACTCCAGATAACTTCTGTTTCCC
This sequence comes from Thermoplasmatales archaeon, assembly GCA_030672305.1. Classification (GTDB taxonomy): domain Archaea; phylum Thermoplasmatota; class E2; order DHVEG-1; family DHVEG-1; genus SG8-52-3. Next base: position 15,474 of record DAOVGR010000027.1, read on the forward strand.
GTCCTATATAATTTTCTTGATTAGTTAAGGAAAAATCTCTTTTCGATGGAATACCAAAAACTCTAACCCACCCATTAGGATGTAAACTTTCAGTTTTATGAGAAGTTGTATCAATATTTGTATAATTTAAAGCCCTTCCAGTATTTCCAAAAAATGCCCATAAACCATTTTGTTCAAGTAATTTTGTATCAGTTAGTTTTACATCAGTAATCGCTTTACTAATTATTGGATCAGACATTATTTCTTTGACAATATCTGTATCTATCTGTCCATAATATTTATCCCCCAGCTCTTCAAATTTACTATCTCTCTTTGTTGGTATATAGCGGATAGCCCAATATCCAAATCCTGGATTCTTTACAATAATCCATAATAAAAAGTTTAAAAGATAAGTTTTATCGATTTTAAATTTCTCCAATCTAACTCTAGAATCCAATGGATTGTTAGCACTCCAATAAAAACCATTATTTGTTCTATAGATTGCATTTGCTGTGTAGCCTAATTCAAAACGTGCAATCTCACCTGTTTTTGTATCACCAATAAGCCAAACAGCATTCATAACACCATCATTTCTATTTCTAAGATAATAAACTACATCATCAATGCTATTGCCATATTGCATTGCCATCCGAGCCCTAACTGAGAGTGGTAGACCTTTGTTATCAAACAAACCTTGTGGAACTGTAGTTTCTAGTAAAACTATACCATTGTCATTCTGATAATAGTCCTCATCACTCCAAATAATACCCGGTGAGGAAGACATAATAATCCTGTTACCGCTAGTTGGTTGAACGTCAAGTAATATATTCCAACGAAGTGATATATAATAATTCCACCACCAAGTTGAACTACCACAAATAGTAGATTGGGAAAATACTATTTGACCATTTGTTGTTGCATCTCCTGTTGCAATAAAACCATTACAATGATGTGGAGATTCATCACTGAAAAAACCTGCAATAAATTCATTTAGTCCTATGGATTTAGTTAATGGTTCAATTTTTTGTAACTGATGCAATAATGTTCGTAGAGGATGAATTCCCATTCTCATTGAGTCTAGCTTAGACATAAATTCATACATTTCATTCATTGCAAGTATATCCTTGTAATCAATCGCTCTTCCATGTAATTTTATCCCACGGGCATTCACTCCATCTGTAATTCCTCTGATTTCTTGTTTATATTCCTCTGGGAATTTATCCCAATATAATTTGTCACATTGATTTCTACAGAAATCCCACCATCTCTCTGCTATTTTATGATATCTTAATTCTGAAACACGTTTACTAATTTTAGATATTGTTTTTTGAAAATGTATTGTATGACTCCATCTATTCAACATATCAACAATTTCATTTGCAAGAAGATAACCATGTTGATATCCACGTTCATGTGGATCTCCTTCTATGTGAAGATAAATCCAACCTTGAATATTGTATCTATAACCTTTTCCAAATTTTTCAGCATTGGAAATATCCATTTCTTTTCCTTCTGCAGAAATACAAAGGAAAAAATTATTAGAAATCAGAATAAGGACTGCAATAAAACAAATTGTTCTTTTTAATAGCCTCTGTCCCATAGTACAATTTATATCGATACTTTATATAAATATTTATCTTTTTAATTTATAAAAATTAATATTAATTCATTTTAAAATGAAAAACATATCTTGTCGGGATTCTTTTTTTCTTACCCGTCCAATAACTGCATTTCTTACATCTAAATTCTATTGTGACCTCTCCACCCCATATTGTAAGATTTTTAACTCGTTTCAATACACTATTACAAACTGGACATTTTGTCATAAGTTTTTTAGGGTCTCCTTCACGGGTATGAATTTCAAGTTTTACAAAATCACTATTTATTGCAATATTACGAAGTCTAGAACCGCTAACATTAAAAGTTTTCTTCTTAGTTGTAAGTTCCTTTTTAACTAATTTTTTTAATTTATTTTGTGAATGAACGGTACGAAATTCTTTTAAAACTTTTTCTAAACCATTTAAAACTTGTTCATCAGATGGTATGTGATAATGCATTGCAAAAATGAATCAGGAATGGGTTACTTAAACTCTTTTAGCGCGCTATTGTATTAAGAAGATCGGTTCTGCTAACAATTCCTATCAATTTATCATGTTCAATAATTGGTAAAGCACCTATATTATTCTTCAGCATTAGTGTTGCTGCTTCAGCTGCAGTTATATTTGGCTCGGTCCAAAATGCAGGTGTTTTCATAACACTTCTAATAAGAAGCTCATTGAGCTGATGTTTTTGTCTGCCTAAAGGATATGATTTTTTTATATTAGCTAATGCAAAAATAATTTCATTATCAGAAATAATTCCTACAAGTTTCCCTTCATCTACAACTGGTAATCTAGCGATATTTTCATCTATCATAATTCTCCTAGCATGTATGACTCTATCATCTGGAGAAACAATATGAAGTTTCTTATTCATAATCTCTTTAACCTGTTTTTTACTATTCACTAATGGTAATAAATCAGCTTTAGTAATAATTCCTAATAGCTTTTCATTTTCTACAATACAGAGCATGGTTGGTCCAGGTTCACCAACTTTCTTTAAAATTGTTTTAATATCTGTATCTGGTGTAATTTTTTCAATATCTTTTTCAGTAACAGAAGATGCATGCAATCTAGAAGGTGGAATCCCTTTTTTTCTTATTGATCCCAGTTTGTAGACAATAATATTATCAGTTACAATTCCGATAAGTTTTTTATCTTCAAAAACTGGTATTTTTGTAATTTCGTGTTTTTTCATAAGATTAAGAACATGTTTTAAATCTACATCCTTATCAACAGATATTATATCCTTTGTCATAACCTCTTTAACTTTCATTTTAATTCATCCCTCATTGTAATTAAAATACCTTGAGAAAACAAATATTATTCTTCATATTTCAAAGCATCTATACAATCTTCACAAAGAAGACGGCCTTCAACATTTTTTAAATTTGCAGATAATGTTCCACAATCCTCGCATTTACCGGAAAAAATTTGTTTTTTAAGATGCGATTCGTCTCTTACTGTAATATCATACCATTCACGGGAAATTTCATGCAATACTGGTGACATTATTGAGATATCTTTTTGTGTAATTATACCTATTAGTTCATCCTTTTCTATCACTGGTAATCTTCTAACATTACAGTTACCCATTGTTTTCATAGCCTCTTCAAGCGTTATATATGGATCAACTACAATAATTGGAGTACTCATCACATCTTTCACTACCACATCTTTTGCATTTTTCCCTTCAGCAACTACCTTTTTTAGGATATCGCTTTCTGTTAAAATGCCAATAGGTTGTTTTTTTTCAACAACTATTACATTTCCTATTTTTCTTTTTTTCATTAGTCTTGCTGCTTCCAAAACAGATACATTTGGTTTTACAATTGCCAGGTTTGTTTTCATTGCTTCCTTAACAATTACTTCCCTGCTCATTTTTATCTGCCACCAATCCATTTAACACTTAGATAAACTAACTAAGCCCAAACATTAAAGCCTTTCGCTGTATTTTACTTTTTTTATATGAAAGCAAGCCAGTATGAACGTGAACTTAAAAATATACTTGAAGGAGAGTTAAAAACACTTACAAAAATAACAAAAACATGTACAATCATTGAAAAAATCAATTATATTAAGATATCTGAAAAACCCTTTGCGGTTGTAAGAGCTGCTGGTTCTTTTGGTGTAGATCTTGTAGCAACTCGTGGTGATATTTCATTTCTAACTGAAGTAAAAAGTAGCATCGAAGATACCATTCATTTTAGTAATATTGGTGGAAAATTACAAGAACAGGCTGAAACTATGAAAAATATATGCAAAAAAACAAAGACATTACCAATATATGCATTTAGAACTAAGGGTAAACGTGGAGATTCTTGGAGAATTTTTACAATGGATATTGATAATCTTGAGGGCAGGTCCAATATTTTACATAGAAGGTTGCCAAAACTTAATAAAAGTAAAAAAGGGTATTTTATAATGAGGTGGAACGAAGGGATGCCACTTTCTGATTTTATTTCATATTTATGTAAATGATACGAAACGTTTTTAGAACTGTTTTATATTAACGCCTTGCTGATTAATATGAAAAAGATGCTTGTTGCCTATGATGGATCTGAAGCTTCAAAAAAAGCAATAGAAGTAGTAATGAAATGTGCTGATAAAGAAGATGAAATAACCCTTTTAACCGTTGTTCCTGCTGAACTTTCGGAATCATCATTTACTAAAATGCTGCTCCCAACCATTGATTTAAGTAACGTTGTGAAATCTGGTAGTTTTCAACAAAAAGCAAAGGAATCATTAGCAAAGATAGTTAAGCAGATTGAACCTGAAGTAAGTAAGGTACATATTGCAGTTGAATCTGGAGATCCTGCAGATGAAATCCTCATAAGTGCAAAAAAACATGAATCAGATATAATTATTGTAGGTTACAAGGGATATGGAAAAGAGGGGAGATTCTTACTAGGTAGTGTAACAGATAAGGTTGTGAGACATGCAAGTAGATCTGTTTTGGTAGTAAGATAATAATATTTTTTGTGATCTTAATGCATCCTGCAGATGAGATACGAGGAGTTAAAAGTAAGAAACTTACTAAAAAAAGTATAGTTATTGCTGTTACAGGAAGTATTGCAGCAGTTGAAACAATTAAACTTTCACGAGAGCTTATTAGACATGGTGCAGAAGTTATTCCAATTATGACTCCTTCTTCTACAAAAATAATTCATCCTAATGCTCTTTGGTTTGCGACAGGAAATAAACCTATAACTGAACTTACTGGCCAAACAGAACATGTATTTTTTTGCGGGCAAATTAAAAATCAAGTAGATCTTTTACTAATATGTCCATGTACTGCAAATACAGTTTCAAAGATTGCGCATGGGATTGATGATACAGTTGTGACAACTTTTGCCACTACTGCAATTGGATCAGGAGTTCCAATCTTGATTGTTCCTGCAATGCATCTTTCAATGTATGACCATAAAATAGTTCAAAAAAACATCGATATATGTAAAAAAATTGGTATTAAATTTATTGAACCAAAAATAGAAAAAAACAAAGCTAAGATGGCAGAACTTGATGAGGTTATCTCATATGTTTTTCGAGAAACTAGTAAACAAGATTTTTTAGGTAAAAAATTACTAATAATTGGTGGTCCAACTGCTGAATCTATTGATGATGTAAGAATAATTACTAATAGAAGTTCCGGAAAAACAGCAATTGAGCTAGCAAAAAATGCTTTTTATCATGGTGCAAATGTTGAACTTTGGTATGGTTCCGGTTTAGAAATTCCTCCAGATTTTATAAATATTAATAATTTTGAATCAATAAATGATTTGTTGGAATTGTTGATAAAAAAGAACCTCAAGAAGTATGATATCATAATTCTCTGTGCTGCATTATCTGATTATATTCCAAAAAAGCAAAAAGGAAAGATTTCTTCTGGAAAGGATAAACTAGTTATTGAGATGTCCCCTGCTCAAAAAATAATTTCAAAACTCAGAGAAAAATCTCCTAACTCTACAATTATTGGTTTTAAATTAGAAGGGAAAAAAGATATACTGTATAAAAGAGCTTTTAATCTCTTAAAGAAAAATAATTTAGATTATGTGGTTGGAAATACACTTTCTGGTATTAACAAAGATGAAAACGAGATATGGATTATTAATAAAAAAGGAAAAAGTAATCACAAAAAAGGTAATAAAGTTCAATTAGCTGATTACATTTTAGACAATATCTAAAATTGAGGAAACATTATGAAAGCAACAGCTTTTGCACCAGGTCATATATCAGGCTTTTTTGAGCCAATATATAAACAAGATATCTGTCGTACTGGTTCTCGTGGAGCAGGAATTAACATTACATTTGGGTCAGTTTCAGAGGTTATTGCTGAAAACTCTACAACACAGGAAATGGATATTTATGTTAATAATAAAAAATCTAATGCGCCTGTGATAAGACTTGCATTAAAATATCTTCTTGGAGAAAGCCCAGTTAAGGTTGTTATAAAAACTAAATATGAAATTCCCGTAGGACAGGGTTTTGGTATGAGTGCTGCAGGTGCGCTTAGTGCCACATATGCTTTAGCAAAAATCGTAGGAATTTCGTCAAATGATGCTCTAAGGGCATCTCATTTTGCTGAAGTACAGCTTAAAACTGGTTTAGGAGATGTAATAGCTAGTTCTTTTGGTGGAATAGAGATTCGTAAAAGCGCAGGCCTCCCCCCATGGGGTATAATAGAACATATCCCCGGTAAAGGAGATTTAGTTTTATGTGTCGTTGGTAAAAACCTTGAAACAAAGAAGATATTAGAAGACACGAAGAAAGTTTCTAAAATAGTTGATTATGGTAAATATTGTACAAAGAAAATACTTCAAAAACCATCTGTTGAAACTCTTTTTTCACTTTCTCAGGCTTTTACAGAAAACACAAATCTTGCTGATGAAAAGGTGCAAAATGCAATAAAGACCGCAAATAAATTTGGCCTTGCTAGTATGTGTATGCTTGGAAACTCAATTTTTGCAATGGGAAAAACCGATGAATTATGTAATGCTCTATCATCATTTGGAAAGATTTTTGTGTGTAGTGTTGATGAATTTGGAGCAAGAGTTTTAGAGGATTGATTATCTAAAAATATGAATATCTGTATATCCTCTTATATCAACATATATTGATGGATCAATTCCTTTTATAGTAAGTCTAGCAGTTACTGAAACCATTAACCAATCAGAAGACGGATTAATTGTAAATATTTTAGAAAAGGGAATTGTTATTTCACACGATGCAAAACCTATTTGTCCGGATTCTGCTATTAGCTCTTCATCTATTGTATTTTCTCCAAGTAAATGTGTATCATCATCGGCAACTGTATATAATCTGCAAATGATATCTTTAATCGTAAGATCAATTTTATAAGTATTATGTACCTCTAAATTTATAACAGTGATAAGTCCTTTTAGTGTTAATTTGTTATTTGCCTTTATTGATAGATGTACAGGTTTATCCTTTGATAAAATAAGTTCTTCTAAATCTGGAACTATTAACCTTGTTTGAATATCAAATGATAAGTTTTTCTCAAAACCTGCTATTTTTGCTCCAGCAATTCCATTAATATTAAACATAATTTTTTCAGCATTGAAAGCTTCAAGAAGTATCCATCCAGTGGTATTAATCTCTAAAGAATCTTTTGGTGGGAGAATACCTCCAGTTACATCAATATATCCAACTTTCCTACCTGTTTCAGTAATTATTTCTCCTGTAATATCCTCTATATATATCTCAAATGAGTTGGGATTATATGCCTCTATTATTGCTGATAATTTTATTTCTTCTGTAGTGACTTCATTGAAATCAACTGTAGCAATTATATTTGGAGCGGCAAAATCATTTATTACTTTCTCAAGAGAAGTTACCACACCTATGTTTAGTGGAATTGTTTTTTGTATAAACAAAATGTTCATACCGACATCGCCAGTAATTTTACTTGTAAGAAGTTCTGGACTGTGACCTGCAAATGCTATGTTAACATCTTTGATAAAAGTCTTTTTTTCATTAGATGGAATTTTTCCACCCGCTAACTTTACATGAGATACTTCATATCCGTCTGGGGTAGTTGTTATTATTTCAAGATTTTTTACTAAAATATCAAAGCTGTTTGTATTGTCAATATTTATTTTTGTATGTAATACAGCTTCATCAGGATTTATCTCAGCAACCTCAATATCTATTATAATCTCTGGTGCTTCCATTACTTGAATGTTTATAAAGAGTAATGCTCCTATAATAATATATAAAATTGTAACAATAATTAACAATAATTTGAATAACTTTTTTCTCATATATGCCTCTGAAGCTTTATATAATAATTAATTCGTTAATTATATATTATTTTCCCTAAAATATAAAAAATCTGTAAAATTTAGTTCTTTATTTAAATTAACTATATCTCTTTTGTTTTTCCAGCAGCAAGATTTATTAGATGTTTTTCTCCATCTTCAGGTCCTTTGGTATAGAGAACATCACCGGTATCAATTTTAGTATGTTTAGTAGGACCATAGAGCCATTTATCACCATGTCTCATAGCAATAACCATCATACCTGTTTCACTTGCAAGTTTTAATTCACCTAGTGTTTTATTGGATAGTATAGAATTAGCTTTAACTTGTACTCTAGTAAATACAACATCAGAATCACGAATACTCATCTTTAAAATTGGATGTAATTCGACATCTCTTAATTCAACATCTGCAATTTCCTGAGCAGCATCTGCTATTTGTTCACCCGCTTCAGCAAGTCTTAAAACTGTTAATGCATCAGTTATACTCAATTTTTTATTTTCAACATATTCAAGAGTCTGCCTCTGTAAATTTTTATAAAGATTATCAACAAAATCTTCTAAATCATAGACCTCTTTAGCAATTGTTTTATTGTCATATAAAAGAGATGAATAAGCCAGATCTACCATAAGCTCAGATTTATCCTTTATTTCAAGAACAATATTTTCAACGCTTTTCTTCTTCATTCTAACGCCCTCAACTTACCTTGTAAAAATTTATTTAATTCAGTATATCCTTCATCCGTTCCTCTAACAATTAACCAATCTTCAGCCTTAATAGTTGTATCAGATTGTGGATTATATATCCAGCATTCCTCCCTACGAATTGCTATAATTCTCATTCCTGTTTCAGATTCAACTTTAAGATTACCGATTTTTTTATCGCAAGCTTCTGATGCTAATGAAACTTTAATCCTAAAAAGTTCCTCGTCCGCCTGCTTAAGTATCTTTGGTAATATTGGTCCAGATTTATCCTTTGAAAGTAGATTTACAATGTCACCAGCAGCATTGGAAATACTTTCAGCGGCCTCAGCAACCTGTAAAATACCAGCAAGTTCTTCGGCATCCTCCTTAGTTCTAGCAGCCATCATAGCCATCATTCGTATATCATAATTCAATTTATCCATACGAACTTCAAGATATTTTACTTCTTCAGCTATCTCTTGATTGTTAAAAAGAATTGCAGAATATGCAAGATCAATGATAAGTTCAGATATATCTTTCATCTCTGTTAATAATTCTTTAACAGAAGTAGGTTCATATTCAAGTTCGTGAAATTCTTCCTTTTTCCATTTAGGTGTTCTTTGTGGTCTTCCAAATATTTTTCTTCTTTTTTGTTCGGTCATATTCCAACTCCAATCAATCCAATTACGGTAAACAAAAAGACAATACCCATAATATCTCCAACAGTAGTCACAACAGGTGCAACCATATCATCAGGGTCTAAACCTCTTTTAAATGATATAAAAGCAGTTAAAACACTAATAAATGAAACCACACAAATCAGGAGGAACCCTGTTAAAATAATTATAGCAACGAACTCTATCAAGGCTATATCCTCAATTAAATTTCCAAATGACGCTAGGAAATAAATAATTATCGCAAGTATCAGATAGGTAATTAGTCCAATAAGTATGGATATCAAAAGATTATCATGCATTTCCTTATCTTTTAAACTTAAAGTTATATAACCCACATGCAAACCAGAAGCAAGACGAGCTCCTAAAACGCTTCCAATGTTACCGCTTATACTATTTATGACTGGGATGGATATAAGAAAAACAGGAAAAAGGAGCAGAGATTCTTGTTTGCCCTGTAGTATTTGACCAGCAAATATCTCAATTAAAATAGTAACTGTCAACAGTGGTAGACCATGTTTTACTATCTTTTTCCAGCTATATATCATAGCACTACCTCCACAAGAAAAGCACTACCAAAAAGACAAAGCATGGTAATAATGTCTCCAAAGGTAGCAAGTGCTGGTCCAGTTATATTATCGGGATCATATCCACGTTTAAAGACAAGATAAATAATCACAATCGTCATCAAATTTAGAATTACTGCAGAAATCAATCCTGCAATAAGTACAATTGATATTAATTTGACAGGATCAGGATAAACTCCTAAAATAAAAGATGTAACATACGCAAGAAACCCAATGATAATTGATACAAATAAACTTAGAATAAAAGAACCCAATATGTTTTGTTTAAGTTCCTCATTCCACAAATTATCAGCATCAATAATACCGAGATGATAAGCAGAACCTAAACGTGAACCAAAAGCTGTACTAATATTACCTCTTAGTGCAATAATTGCTGGAACAACAACAATAAGACCAGGAATTTCTCTAAGTAAATCTATCATTACACCAAGAGTACTTCCTGTAACTATAGCACCCAAACCACAGAAAACGATTAGGGGGAGGCTCTGTTTCACCATTTCCTTTGCATACATTTAATGCAACCTCCATTCTATAATCACACTCCTGGTCTACAGATAACATGCTCTATATCGATCCCACTTCTGATCAATATGTTTTTCAATAGTTTTTATTCTCTCAACATCCTTTTTAGGTATAAAAAGATGTCTGAATCTCCCCTGATACTTAATCCAATCTTCAATAGGTTTACGTTCGATTTTCCCGTCTAAAATAAGTTTACTTCTCCCATTAAATGTCATTTTTTCATTTTCATATTCATATAGAGCCCAAGCACCTGTTTCAACTGCCATAGTCCCCATTTCAACGGTTCGTTCCATACCAAAACGCCAACCAGGTGGACATGGCGCCATAATTTCAATGTATTTTGGTCCTTTGATGCTTTTTGCTTTCTTTACCTTTTTATATAAATCCTCTGGATAACTCACACATGTTTGGGCGGCATATGGAATATGATGAGACATAATTATTTCTCCCATTTCCTTTCTAAATTCTGTTTTACCACCAACAGTTGTTGTTGTCCATGCAGCAAAAGGTGTTGCTCCGCTTCGCTGAATACCTGTATTAGAATAGATTTCATTATTATAACATATATATATAAAATTAGTTTGCCTTTCAAGTGCACCAGAAAGTGCCTGAATACCTATATCATAAGTACCTCCATCTCCAGCCCATGCAACAACTGTAGTATCTGTTTTACCCTGTTTACGTAATCCTGCTTCAACTCCACTTGCTCCAGCAGCAGCAGCTTCAAATGCAATATTCATTGTGGGAATGTCAAATGATGTTTTTGGATGAAGACTTTCAATTACTGCTGTACAACATGCAGGAACAACCATAATCATGTTTTTTCCTATTGCCTTAAAAACAGTTCGCATTGCCATTGTTGCAGGACAACCAGGACATGCAGCACTTCCAGGTAAATAGCATTCTTCACGAGGTAAATCTTTTATTGCCAAAAATCACACCTCCTCCAGCCCATACCATACCTGATGGTCCTTTGCTTTACCTTCTATTGCTTTTTTACACATTTTTTCAATATCACCAAATGTAACATCTTTTCCGCCAAGACCTGCTATAAAACCATAAACAGTCGAATCAGATTTACCATAGAGTGCGCCTTTAACTTCGTTAAACAAAACACCTTCATTTCCTATAGAAATATTTCTATCAATAACTATCAGATTAGCTTGTTTACTAAGTTTTAATACCTCTTCTGTTGGGAATGGACGTAAGGTACGTGTTCTGGCAAGGCCAATTTTATAACCATTTTTTTGAAGATTATCAATAGCAACTTTACTTTCTGCGCCAATTGCTCCCATAGAAAGAAGGATAAAATCTGCATCTTCGCACTTATAATATTCAAACAAGTCTCCATGATATCTACCAAATCTCTTTTTCCAATCCTTAGCAATCTCAGGAATAAGCTTCTTTGCGTTGTTTTGAGCCTCCTGCATCTCTTTTCTTACCTTTTCATATTCATGTGGAAGTATAATATTTCCAAAAGTAATTGGATTTTCAACCTCAAGTTTCCATTTAGCTTTACGCGTAGGTAGAAAATCATCAATCTCTTTTTGTTCGGGAACAAAGACAGGCATAGAGGTATGAGATAAAATAAATGCATTATAACTAATCATAACAGGCAATGATACATTTTCATGCTCACCTAATTTAAAGGCTTGAATAACAGTATCAAAAATCTCTTGATTACTGCTACAATAAAACTGGATCCAACCCGTATCACGCTGAGAAATTGAATCATTTTCATCAGCCCAAAT
>DAOVGR010000066.1 GCA_030672305.1 Thermoplasmatales archaeon
ATGTTTACCATTGAAACCATAGATGTTTTCATTGTCTAAGTAAGCAACTGGTTGCCCGTTCCACAGATAGATGGTATGATCTTCATCTGTTGCAAGATAAGCGCAGGGCATTCCTTTTTTGTTATAAATTGTTATTTCCATCGCTATTATTAAAAACATTAAATAGATATCAAAATAAAATTTTTAAAATTATGGAGGGATAAAAAGATGACACATAAATATGGAATTTATCAAGCTACTTCTAAAAGCTGTGTTTTTTATAAACAAGATGATGATGGGAACCAATCAACATTCAATATCTTTGTTACATCATCAAAAGATAAAAAGGATAAAAAAGATTTATTTGCATTTATTGACAATGAACAGATGAGACAAGACAATTGGGCTTCCACAAAGGATGCAGATATTAAGGATTTGATAAAGGCCTTTGGAGGATGGGCATCAGATGCACCCGTGGTATTTGAACTTGAAGCACAAAATAGTTTAAGCCAATGTTTAAGCTCAGTTTTAAAAAAGGAGTTTGAAGAGTAAATATTTTAACCTTTAATTTTTCAATTTTACTTCAACTTCCTGAAAATCTTTTACTGCATATGAATTTTTAAAAACCTCCCTTGCTTCATTTTGTATCAAACTGCTATCTAAATATCTAGGACTAATGTGAGTTAATAGTAATTTATCCACATTTGCTTTTTTTGCAATTCTTGCAGCTTGACGAGCAGTTGAATGCCCATAGTCACTTGAGATATTCTCAAAGGTCGAATCAAAAGTTGCCTCATGAATTAAAACATCAGCATTCTTTGCAAAATCTATCATCTTTTCAATTGGTTTTGTATCTCCTGATACAACTATTTTCCTACCCTTTCTAGGCGGACCAAGAACCATACTTGGTTTTATCTTTTTACCATCCTTCAAAGTTACTGTTTCTCCTTTTTGTAATTTACTAAAAAGTGATCCTTCAGGTATTCCTAATTTTAGAGCTTTTGGTTTATTGAATTTTCCAGGTCTCATTTTTTCTTCTAGTGCATAAGCAATTGTTGGTACACCATGTTTTACTCTTAAAACATTAATTGAATAATCATTAAAATCTAAATTAGATCCTTCATCTACTTCATGAACAATTATATTATAATTTGGTTTAAAATATCCTAAGGATAAGAGCTGGCTAACAAGTTTTTTCATACCCTTTGGACCATATATATGTAATGGAATCTCTCTATCATTTAATTGCATAGTTTGTATGAGGCCGGGTATTCCTAGAAAATGATCCCCATGGAAATGTGTGATAAAAATCTTTGATATTTGCATATAACTCAGCTTTGATCTTTGAAGTTGACGTTGGGTACCCTCACCGCAATCAAAAAGTATCACCTCGCCACTTCTTTTAATAGCAAGAGAAGGAGCGCTTCTTTTTATTGTAGGCCAACTTCCACTTGTACCAAGAAAAATAATTCCAAGCTGCGTCATTAAAAGGGAGATAATACTTTATTGTAAAAGCATTGTGGTTAAATCTGATATACAACAAAATGACGAGTAAGACTCCTATGTGCTCTGAAATCATGTTTTTCAACAAGCGTGAAATATTTTTCACCTAGGGATATGAAATCTTTATTTGATAATCCAATTACAGCCTTACCATTTTCTTTTAATAAGTATGAAATATTCTTAAAAGCCCTTTCATAAAGCAAATGCATTTCTTCGCCCTTGGTTGTTGTTGATTTCCCATATGGAAAATCAGTTACAACAGCATCGACTTTATCGATATCCTTCCCAATATCACCTATATCAGAACAAAATAACTTGTAGTTTTTTATTTTATAAAAATCCAGATTTTTTTTACATCCTACAATCATTTTTTCCTCAATATCGCTACCGATTATTTTTACTCCAATTATACCTGCTTCAATTAATATTCCACCAGTTCCGCAAAATGGATCAAGTAATATCTCATTATTTTTTATTGAAGACAGATTAACCATTACACGCGCTATTTTTGGATGTAAAGAAATTGGTGAGAAAAAAGGACGAAATTGGACCTTTCTCTCTTCATATTGTCTTCTATCTATTTTTGCTATTTTTAAACCAACATGAACTGTTGAATCGGTTATTAATCCACGTACCTCTATATCTGAATCATTAAGTGCTACATCTCTACCTGGTGTATATATCTCAGCCAATGTTTTGATTATTTGCTTGGAATTAATATTTTTTGATCTATTCTTATATCTTATAGCTATTGAACCTGTTTTATCTATTTTATTATTTGTTGCTTGAGTTTTTATATCATTAATAGTCGGTTTGCATGAAAATAGACAACTATCTATATAATATGTGTAAGATAATCTTCTTGTAATTTCTTGTAATTTACTCTTATCAGAATCTATTTCAATAATGAAAACATCTTCATTTGATTCTAAAACTGAAAAGTTGATATTTTCAGAGTTCAAGCATGCAATAATTTCAGCAGTTGGAATTGTTTTATGTTCTTTGGATAACTCAAATAGATATTTCATGATGATTTTTAATAATTATTTATAATTTTTAAAAGTAGCTTTTATCAAAAATGGAGCAATTAGTGATGTGACAATCGTAAGAATTATAGTAGTTAATAAAATGGTATAAGCAACTTGTCCCGTTAAAATACCATGAGAGATAGCAGCTGTAACAATAATAAGAGCAAGCTCCATTCTAGGAATCATTCCAACACCTACCTGTAAGGACTCTATGTTGCTCAAGCCGGATAGTTTTGCTCCAATTCCACATCCTACTACCTTTCCAACGATGCTCATAGAAATTATCATAACTATAAATATTAGAATTGTACCATAAGAAGCGATTTCGATACTTGCGTTACTCCACAGACTCAATCCAACTGAAACAAAGAAAATAGGAATAAAAAATCCATAACCAATAGCTTTTACATCATCAATGATCTTTTTTGATCTTACATTTTGACCAATGAGAATCCCAGCAACAAATGCACCGATTATTCCTGAGATACCCGCCTCATCTGCAAAAAAAGAGTATAATAGAAGAATCGCTAGTGTAATGCTAAGAAAAGATTTAGGCAGGAGTAACTTTTCACCAATTACGAGAACTTTGTCAATTACTTTTAATCCAATATATAGAAAAACAAGGAAGAAAATAGCAATCCTAATGCCAATCCAAACTGCATCTATTAAAGATCCAATACCCAGAGCAAAAGTAAGAAGTATTATTCCAATGACATCATCGATAACTGCTCCACCTAATATGGTAGAACCGACATCTGTGTTTAAAACATTTAAATCCATCAATGTTCTAACAGTAACACCAACAGAAGTTGCTGTAAGAATCAATCCTATAACCACACTTTCTACTACAGAGAAACCAAGAACAAAACCAGATAAAAATCCTAATATTAAAGGTAATATCACTCCACCAACAGCTACAAATGATGACGCTTTCTCTGTCTTTTTTAACTTTGAAATACTTGTTTCAAGTCCAGAAATGAAAAGCAAAAATAATATTCCGATTTCAGCGAAAAGAATAAATTCTGAGGATTGAAAAAGTTTGCTTAGATTTGGCGTGGAGAGTATATAATCAAAAAATATAAAATTTTGACCTGAAAAAGCAAATACTGCAATGCCACCTAAAATTATACCAGCAATTATTTCACCAATTACAGCCGGTTGCTTTAATTTGTAAAATAAAAATCCCAGAACCCTTGCAAATATCAGAGCTATTGCTATTAATAATAAAATGTTAAATAAATCTTCCGTAGATATCAACCTTCTTCATCTTCTAGAATAGGATGATATTGAGTAGCACTATAATATTTCCTAATTAACTGATGCAAAGTAAGTTCACCAACAATATTTTTATCTTTTACAACTGGTAATCTTCGGAGCTTGAATTTTACCATTTTCATTAGAGCATCAATTATTTTTTCATCAGGTTCACACATTATAATCTTATTAGCCATAACATCCCCTGCTGTATTTGCAGTACCATGCTGAATTGATCTAACATCAGGCATTCCAAATACATATGATGGAAAATGTTTTGGTGCAAGTATTGATAAAACATCATGTTCTGTTATAACACCAACCAATTCTTTACTATCTCTATTCTTTATTACCCAAATATGATTCCTGGCGCCAAGAATTGATAGGACATGGTGAATATCTTCTTTTTCCTCAATCAATGGTAAATCCCATACTCTCTTATCCATTAATTGACTAACTTTGAGTTCATAAAAGTCTTTTATTAATTTATTCTTTTTAACCATTATTTTTCCGTTAATTATAAATTGATATTTAAAAACTACTTCTTAACAAAATTATTCATTTTCCTTTTTGTCTTTTTTCTTCATTTTTTTATTTATCTTATCTTTATGATAATCGACACCTTCATACCATTTATCAAGACCGTCTTCATCAACCTCACCTGTTAGCTTGTCTATCTCGTATCTAAAATCATCAGTTCCCTCAAACCAATCATAGTTGCGTTTTTGAATTTCTTTTTTCTTAATTACCTTTTCAATTTCATCTTCTTCTAAAGCTACTGGAACCACCTCTTTTTCCTTTAATGGTCTTGTAATTCTAATCTCCTCAACCTTTGATTCTTTATTAGGTTGAATCCTTATTGTATCTTTTTCATAATAATAACTCTCAGGCTTTTTTTCTGTTTTATTTGTCCCAATTTTGCTTTTATATTTTTTATCAATCTTATCTTTTGATATTTCTTTTGCTCTAGAATCTATTGATACTCTTTGTTTGAGATTTACAAACAAAATTGCACAAATCAAAATTATTGTCCCCATCAGTATTGTAAAATATCGATTTCGAATTATTAAATCAAGTAAGGTTGGAGGAATATTTACCTCCATTTGTGCTTGTCCATTTATATAACCATCCTTAGAAGCAAGTATAGTAATTTTCTCCCAATCCTCTGGAGCAGTTAACCATGCACGTCCATTATCATCTGTAAAAGCAGATTGTCCAAAGCTCTGTATTGCTACCCCTACACCAACTACAGGATCTCCATTTTTATCATTTTCAGTTATTGTTACTGAAAAACGTTCACCAGCATCAACAACAAAATCATCATGAGAAATTACTAAGACCTTAATTTCTGTGTCGCGAATAAGTATCGTCTTATTTATAGGAGTATATCCTTCTTTTGATGCTTTTATTGTATAATTTGTATCTTGATTTACTTGGGGAGCTTGAATCATAAATTCAGCAGTTTCGTTAATTTGATATATATCTCCATTAAATTCGATTATTACATCTATTAGCCAAGGTGAATCTTCTACTATTTCTGGATCCATTACACTAATTGAGAAAAATTCTTCTTCATTAACTTCTTCAAGTGCAACTATTTCTAATATTTCTCCTGGAGTAGCAATTATTGTTTCAGCTGCTATTATATTAATAGGTAAAATTAATAAAAGAAAAATTAGAATATGTTTGTAACTGAATCCAATTTTTAAATAATTTTTTCTCCTCATTGACCACCTTTGTTTTTAGAGTGCTTTTTCTCAGATATATTAACCTATATTAAATGTTTGTTTAAATTAAGATATGAAATTTTTGATATTTCAAGTAATCTTTTTATTTCTTTTATACTTATATTTAAAAAATTATCCAAATATTTATTAAATACAAATTATATTATTCTAATTGTTGAGAAAAGGATTGATAAATAAAAATGGTAACTATTGTAAACAAAAATTTATATATAAATAGTACCAACTTAAGTATAAAGGTGAGATAACAGAATGCAAGTTAACATAAAATTCAGAGCAACCTTAATAACATTTATGTTGATTGCTAGCTCACTATCAATTTTTGTTATATCTCCTGATTATGTTAAAGCAGGTAATGGTAATAACTTTGAGGAAATTCTCCTGTTGATATCTGGATTCCATCCATTCGTAACAGCAGGATGGTATGAATATTATGGTAATGAATCGGTTCAGATAAATGGAGATATACAATTTGATCTTTATTTATCTTCTACATTATCAACACAAACCAAATGGAAAGATGACCTTGAAATTTCTATTTATTCTTTTAATTTTGATTCTCTCCTTCCGGTGAAATTAGAAAATGGAAACGCAACAGTAACAATTGAACATGAATTACTTGGTGAAACAGTACAGAAATGCAATGTTACATTGGAAAATATAAACTATACTTTAAGTGAAGGAGATGTTTTATTATTTGCAGTTGAAGTAATTCAAAGCGGAAAACCTATTGGCAATATTATAGAAAAAAGATATGAGGAAAAATTACAGTCACGTGCAACAAAAGTAGCAGACTTTTTAAATAAAAGTGGAAATGAAAATTTTGTTGCAATTGGTAATGTTATAATGCAAATCTTAGGAACTGCAGAAGAATTTGGAATAACTGCAGAAGAATTTGGAAGTCTTGGAAATTCTTTCAGTTCTTCTTCTTTTGTTTATAATTCCAAGGAATACCCCTCTTCAGTAACACTTCATTCATCTTCAGAAGATAATCTTACTCTTTATTTTCATAGTAATTTATATTCTGGAGATTATGATGCTGAAAGTCTAGTGAGCATGAATGAAGAAATTCCTAATGGGAGCGCAATAACTTGGCCAACTAGATTATTTTCTATGGATCCATATGAACCTGAAATAAATTCAGAGGAATGGTTATTATGGTTTACTTCATGGCTCGCTTATATACAATTAAATATAGTTCCTCCAGAAGAAGAAGATAAAAGTCTAATCACGTATTATTTAACTGGAGAAAATACACTTGTTTTAGATAAACCTGAAGGAGATGAGGAATCTAAAATTACATTATCATCAGATCCACATGAGTGGGGAGATATTTCTTTTAATAGAAACAAAATAATTAACAATGCAACAGCAGAATTATATGTTTATTATCCAAAAGTTGCTATCTTGAGGAAAATAACTGTTAATGCAACTCTTTATGACGAAGATAAAGCTATTGCTTCAGTTGAGCAAAAGTTGAATCGTGCAAATATACTTGAGCTATTATCTCGAGGCCCTTATAGTCCAACAGTATTTGAATTTGATTTAGCTGGAAAAGAGATATGGAATGGTCATAATTTAAAATTAATTGTAACTGCTAGAGGAAAACCATTGATATATCCTCTTAGAAAAATTAAACTATTATGTGGTTCAGAAACGTTTCCATCATCAATTATTTTTAAGCTTGCAGAAACCAATAATATAATAATCACAAATGATTTGGAGGATAAGAATGTAATTCCAGGCGGAAGTGCTAAATTCACATTAGATATTTATAGTAAATATAATGAAGATAATATAAAAATTGAAGTAACTCCCGAAGATATTGATGATCTAGATGTTTGGAATATTGAATATCCAGATACAATTCAAATTAACGAGAATAGCAGTGTCAAAATTAACGTTTTTGTAAATTCTACTAATAATGACTCTTCAGCTTATTATGGAGATAAAATAGATCTTTTCTTTAATGTTTCAGGAAAAACCGGTTTTGTTAGTGAAAAAGCAGATGTTGAAGTATCAGATGACGCAGTCGATTATTACATTGATATTAAATTTCCTTCTGACAAGGAAATAAAACATGGAACAAGTGGTACTTATACATTCAAAATTATGAACAAAAATACAGGTTTCTGGGATGATAGTTATGAATTTGAAGCTTTTTCAGAGCATGACTGGGAAATTGAGATAGAATCTGATAAAGACGAGGTTAAAAATGGGGAAGAAGTTAAGGTTAAAGTAAAAGTTTTTGTTCCAGAAGATTCCGAAATATGTCATGATGTTTTAAAACTAAATATAACATCAAAAGAAAGTAAAGATCATGATAAAGAAAAGATTTGGACAGTAAGAGTAATTACTATAGTTATTGGCCCTAATGTTTTTGAACATATCTATAATTACTTTGAATCAGCATCAGAAGGTATTGGTCTAGATGAATTTTTAGGAGATTATGCAGCAGCATTTTTGATATTCATAGTTTTGTTCATAATTTTACTATTATTGATACCTCTCATATATTTCCTAAGAAAGAAATATGTAGAAATCATTTGTCTTGAAAGAATTAAAGAAATTTATCCTGATGATAAAGCTGAATTTGAAATAACTTTAAGGAATCTAGCAAAATATAAACAAACCTATGAGATACATGCGGAAGAAGTAAATTCATCTTCTAAGCAATGGGAAGTTTCAGTTGATGCTGATAACTTCGATATAGAATCCAAACAAACAAAAGCTATTGACTTATCTGTTAAACCAACTGATTATGTTAAAAAAGATGATTGGACAGAAGTAAAAATTGTTGTAAAACCTGTAAGTAAAAAGAAAAAAGCCGAGTTATCAACGATTACTTCGATTAAAGATGCAAAGTTAGAACTCAAAATTTTAGGTGCATTTAGCTGGCCTAACATTTTCAGGAAAGGAGATAGGATTAATACTATATTTAGAATTAGTAATATTGGAAATGTATCTGCTGATAATCTTTCTGTTATTTTATATGTAAATGGGGAGGAAAAGAATAAAGTAGAGGATATTACTATTCCCCGTAGAGGATATGCTGAAATTGAAATACCTTGGATCGCCATAAAAGGTAAAAATGAGGTTAATATAGTAGTTAAGTAATTCAGCGTATCAAATTAGTTGATACATCTAGTGTTTCTTATGGCAAAGAATCCTGTTGGTAAAAAGGAAGTCGAGCAGTTAAAAGATGCGGAAAAAAAGTATCAAGCCTACCTTGGAAAAAGAAATGAACTTAATGACCTGGCTAAAGCTACTCGCGAAGAACGGGATATGATCAATGAAAGCCGGAAAGACCTAAAAAAACAGGCTGATATTATCAAAAAGGAGCGGGATGAGCTAGTTTCTAAGATGAAATATCATAAGGAGATACGCAATAAGCTTCAAGAGGGAGCAAAAAAGCTTATTGAATCTAAGCAAAAGAAAAAAGGTGAAGTTTTTAAAAATCTTCCATTACGAATTGAGGAGCTTAACGCAGATGCTCAGATGCTTGAATATAGACAAGAAACAGTTCCAATGAGTTCAGGAGAGGAAAATGAATTAATTGAGAAGATACGCAAGAAAAAAGAGGAATTTGAAAAAACAAAGAAATTGATGGAAAAGCAGAAACTTGTGGAAATAGAGATAACTGATAAAGACAATTCAATAGATGAACTTTTTAAAAAAGCTGACGAGCAGCATACTTTAGTTCAGAAATATTATAAGGAAAATCAGCAGAAACATGAGAAGTATATTAAACTTGTAAATGAGCTATCACTTTCTATTGCTGAGTCTAATAAAAAGCATGAACAATATATTGAGTTTAGAGATGAAGCACAGAAAGTACATGATAAAGCATATGAGATGAGATCTAAAATCATTTCTATTAGAGGAGAAAGACGGAAACTTAGAGATGAGGCTAAAAAAGCTATACAAGACCAAAATATCAAGGCCCGAAAAGCTGTTTTGGATAAAGATAAATTGGATGAAATTGCTGATAAGTCTGTAAAATCCTTAAAGAAAGGGAAGAAAATTTCGTTATAATTTTTTGAAATAAAGATAATCGTTAAATTTAAATATATAATATCTTCTAATTATATCACATGAGACCTATATTAAAAAACATATCTGTATTAATTGTTATTATTTTAATTGCATCCTCTGCTTATGCAGTATTTTCTTCTGAACCAAGGTGTGCTAATAAACCAATAATTGAAAGATATGAGGTAGAAGGTGAAACTATTGAAGAGGAGGATAATGAAAGTGATAACAGTAATGGCGATGGGAATGGAGAAAAGTTTCCTTGGGATTCAACACATTTTGTTTTTATCGAGGAAGCAACAGGTAAAGATTGTGTACCTTGTTTAAAAATTGGAAAAAAATTATATGATCTATATGAGTCGGGAAAATATCCGTTTTATTACATAAGTTTAATAATGGAACAAGAAAATACTGCAGAATACGTAAATAAACATTACAATTACTTTGCTTATCCTTCTATTTATATTGATGGAGGATATAAAACCATATTTGGAGGCGGGGAAGAGTCAGTAGCAAATATTGAAAAATATATCAAAAATGCACGTACAAGAGACTTTTCATCAGTTTATATAAATGTAGGTGCTGAATGGGATGAAAACAAAAGCGAAATAAGTATTAATGGCAAAATAAAAAACGATGGAAATAGTGTCTATAAAGGGAATTTACGGATTTTTTTAGCAGAAATTATTACTACAGACTGGATAGATGCAAGTAAAAAACCATTTCATTTTGGAGCTCATAGTTATATTGCCAATGAAGATGTAGAAATTCCTTCTAAAAATTTAAAGAATTTTTCAGAAACAATAGATTCAACTGAATTAGATCCAGAAAATCTTATGATATTTGCAGCAATTTATAACTCAAAGGGAGTTAAAAGAGAATCTGATCCAAACGATATGGATCGTAATGGAGATAAACATGAGTTTGACGCTCATTTTGCAGATAATGTTGCGGGTACAGAGGTTGTTGAAGGCGGAAATTTACCACCATTTGTTGGAATAACCTTACCAGAATCAGGTTTGCTGCATATATCCGGCAAACCAAAATTTAAATTTATATTGCTATTGGCTAAAAAAACAGTAATGGTTGGTAAAATAGATATAAAAGTAGAAGTAGAAGATGAAACTGGAATTGAAAAAGTTGATTTCTATCTAGATGAAGAATTACTATTTACAGATGAAGAAGAACCTTATGAATTCAGCATAGATAAAGCAGGATCATTTAGAAACATCTTACCACGAAAGCATAAAATTAAGGTAATTGCATTTGATAAAGAAGAAAAAGAAAATTCTGCTGAAATGGATGTATTTACGATTTTCTTCTAAAAACAATTATTTTTTTGTTTGAGAAACATACAAAAATTTACTATTCATATTCGCTACAGCATTTCTTGCTAAAACTAAAAAAAATGGATATACTCCCAGTTTTAAACCTCTAAAAACGCGTGTAACTGTATTTTGTATTGAATAAAATTCAATATACATCTTTTTTACACCTTCTAACAACGCCTCAGAAGTCAAATTTTTTGGTTTAAATACAACATTTCTCATAGTATATTTTGACCAATCTGTTTCTAATAATCTACCTTCTTTTTCAAGTTTATCAAAAAGAGGTGTACCTGGAAAAGGTGTAAGAATACAAAAATCTGCTAAATCGATCTTCAAATCTTTTATCATTTTGAGTGTTTTATTAAAAACTTCTCCACTATCCGTGTCAAATCCAAAGATAAAAGATCCGATCACCGCCATTTTATTTTCATGGATGTTTTCAACAGCTTTGAAATATTTTTCCACTTTATTTGTACTCTTTCCAATCTCATCAATTGTTTTTTGTGAGACTGATTCAAATCCTACAAGCCAGGATACACATCCTGCCTCTTTGGACAGTCTGACAAGTTCTTTGTCTTCTGCTAGCTTATCTATATTTCCATTACAAAAAAATTTTTTGTTTAATCCTTTCATTTTTTTAAATAAAGTTTTACTATATTCTGTATTGATAGTTAAAGAATTATCATAGAACATTATTGTTTTTTGTGGAATGGATTTTATTTCATCAATTACTTCATCAACAGGTCTAGTAAAGTATTGTGAACCGCCTAGAGTATTTGCTTCAGGGCAAAACTCACATTTATAAGGACATCCCCTAGTTGCTTCAATAGCACCAGTTAAGACAAAACCAGGAAGTTCAACATTTGTAGGTGGAATTTTAAGAGATTTATCATAATTTTTTGGTCCGTAGAAAGGTTTTAATTTATTTTTTTCAAAATCATTTAATAAATCAAGCCAATTGATTTCATTACGACCTATCAAAACACTATCAGCGTGTGTTTTTGCTTCCTCAGACATAATAGAGGGATACCACCCGCTTAGTACAACAGGTATACTTTTCTTTCTGAATATATCTGCTAATTCATAGGCTCTAGGAACACTTGAAAGGTTAAAATTGATAAGAACTAAGTCATAATTTTTATCAAAATTAATTGTTGAATATCTTTCATCAACAACCTCTACAGAATTTTTTTTTGGTGTAATTGCTGCTAATTGACGAGCAAACAATGTTGGAAGAATTGAAAATGTATTCAATAATAGTTTCTCAGAAGGTCTTATCTTTCTTCCGCCCAACCAAAAATTTTCTATTATAAGTATATTCATATTCGGACATTATATAAGAAGGAACCTATAAATAAGTAATCCTGATTATCAAAACAAATCTGAGGTAAAAATGAATTCATTTAACAATCCAATTTTCTTATTAAAAGTTCTAAAAAGTTATTTAGTCGATATAAACAGATTAAGAAGATTAAGTGATGATAAATTAAGAAAATATCAGGATAAACGGCTTAGAAAAATGGTAAAATTTGCATATACTGTCCCGCTCTATCATGATAAATATAAAAAAGAAGGGATTCACCCAGATGACATCAGAGGAATAAAGGATATTAAAAAACTTCCAATGGTCTCAAAACATGATTTTAAAAAATATTATCCAGATGGAATTATTTCATCAAAAGTAAATAGAAATAAATTAATCGAAGTTACAACATCTGGAACAACAGGAAAATCTCTTTCCATTTATGTTGATATGTTTGACATTGTTGTTGGTCTTTTTGGATATATTAGATCTATTAGAGAACATGGAATAGACTGGAGAAAGGATAAACTAACAATTATTGCAGACTTTGCGCCACATACAGTTGAAAGTGGATATATCCATAAAGGATTGCAGCCAAGATTCAGTTCTAATCTTTTTTTTAAAAACATGCAGTGGTTGAATACAAATGACCCTCCAGAGAAAGTAATTGAAGAAATTAATAAATTTAAACCTGATTTTATTGGTGGATATGTTGGAATGCTGGGACATTTGGCCCTTCTCAAAGAAAAAGGATTTGGAAAAGATATTTCCCCAAAAGTAATAGCTACAACAGGTTCACCTCTCACTAATTCTCTTAAAGAATTAATGATAAATTCATTCAATGCTAAAATATTTCAATCATATGGATCCACAGAATCAGGTTCAATTGCTTTTCAATGTAAAAATGGTAAATATCATGTAATGTCGGATTTTGTTTATTTAGAATATTTAAAAAATGGAAAGCAAGTTGAATCTAGGGAAGCAGGAAAGATAGTTTTGACCAAGTTATATGGTATTGGAACTCCAATTATTAGATATGATGCAATTAATGATATTGTTGCTCCTTGGTATAAGAAATGTAAGTGTGGATTATCTGGCGAATTAATAGAAAAGATTTATGGAAGAGATGATATTTCTTTATATTCTCCAGATGGTAGAATTATTCTTCCAGCTTCCTTTGGAGAAATTTTTGGCAGAATCCTATATGAGTTAAAAACAAATAAATTGAAAGATGCAATAATAATACAACATTCATTAAAAAAAATTGAATTACAAGTAGTAATTGATGAAAAACAAAGAAATATTGGTCCATCTGTTGAAGAGATATTTTCTGTGTTAAAAAAAGGCTTACAAGAAAAGCTTGGCTCAAATGTTGAAATTATAATAAAAGAAGTAAAAAAAATCGATAGAGAAAAGCCTAGAATTATCCAAAAATTAGACCGAGATAAACTAAAAATAACAGGATATGCTTAATAATTTATATATTGTTATTTTAATTTTTAGATAAAAAGAATCCTATTTTAGCAAAAATTATTTAAGAAGATAACTATTAACATATGTTAAATATAAATATATGGGAGGTGTAACAACATGAAAGTATCATTATGTATTGGTGATTTCTGCATACCTCAGAAATGCCCTGTTGTTGATGTACGGGAAGATAAGGTGATTATAGGAGAAAAAGATAATATCTGTACACTAACAAAAGAGCAATTTGAAGTATTAAAACAAAAGGTTAAAAGTGGTGAACTCTAAAATAGAAGGAAATCTTCCTTCAATATTTTTCTTTTTTTTAATTTATTTTATAAATCCAGGTAGGTTTTCATTATATAATACAAATGCTTCTTCCATCAATTCACTAAAAAAATCTATTCTTTGTTTATTGTTATCCTTAAATGCTCCATACAAAGTCGTGTAATATGGTTCAATAATACCGCTATGAGCATAGTTTATTGTAACCACACTGAACATAGGTAGACCATGAATATGATCTTTGTCATATATAGCAAATGTACTTAACCATTCTTCAGAAGTTGCTTCATCGTCTAAATATATATAATAATAAGGTACAGGTTGATCTTCAAAGGTTGTAACTGTATGGTAGGATTTATCCTTTTCAGGTTTAACTTTGAGAAATTCTAATAGTGATGGAAACATAATATCACATGCTGCACAAGCATCTTCGCTGTAATGCAGAAAAACTGGTCCTTCTTTTAAACTATCTAAAATAAAATCTGGATGTGGTGCTCCAGTTCCTGTTTCAAATGTAAAATCTGTTGAAGTCATTGGATATAATTTTATACAACTTAAGCATAAAACCTCAACAATGCCCCCCTGTGTTTTTTCGTAAATATCTGTATAATAAAGCATTCCAGCAAACGAAACAGAAACGAGGATTAGAAGACTCATTTGAACAGCAAAAAATTTTTTCATTTAAAACCTCTCATAAGATATTGCATCTCTTGGACAAACATTTATACATTTTCCACATAGTATGCATTCTGAATCCCTATACATATTTGGAACGTCTATTGCCATAGGACATTCTATTACACATAAATTGCAGTGTACACATTTTTCTTCATCTACATCAATATGTAAAACACTTACTTTGTTAAAAGGTGCAAGAAAAGCACCAATTGGGCAGAAATATCTACACCATCCTCGTTCTACAATAAATATCAATACAATAAATAAAATAAATATACCAATTGCTGGCCAAAAGAAAGAACTAGGTACAAATTTATAAGGTTCTAAAATTATAATTGGGATGGTTCCAGTCAAAACACCAATTGGGCATACATCTGTAAACATAAATCCAATAAAATATGATGTTACAAAAACCAAACCTATAAGCATAAAATATTTTGTGTATCTTAAATATGGTTCAAGTCTATGCCTACCAATTTTTTTAACCAGTGAATATTTCTTAAGTTTCCTTGCGGGACCACCTGTTGCTCTTTGCAACAGACCAATAGGACATGCCCAACCGCATATTGCTCTTCCTGTAAGAGTTCCAAAAAATCCTAAAATTAAAATTGGATATAAAATTTGATCCAAGGCAAAATTGCCCTTGTAAACACTTTTTTCAAAAGATCTCAAAGGACAAGCAGATGTAGCTGCAGGACAGGCATGACAATAAAATAAAGGGTAACAAAATCCAGTTCTTAGACCAAGGGCTCCTAGATTAACAGAAAAAAAAATGAGAATTTGAGACCAAAGTCGTTTCAACTGAAATTTCATCTAGATCTCTTTCTTCTCAAATAAAATATGATAATTAAGGTAGCAACAAATAGTGGAATTAGTTCAAAACCTGGAATTCCATTGTCACTGTCACCATTACCACCATTTCCGCCATTGGTTCCTCCATTGTCAGCTGGTTTTAAGGTTACATTTACAAATTCAGTTTCCGTTTCATTTCCATCGATTGTGATAACGAACTGATAGCCAAAGTATGTAGCACCAGCAAATGTTAAATCATCCGTGACTGTATAATTGCCATTGTCTAGATCCATTTGATAAGATACAGTTTGCATGCACATGCTTTCATCACACTCTTTAATCCTCAGCGTGACTTCGTCTATCTCGTCATCACTAGTAATTGTTGCAGTAATTGTCACTGTATCCAAAACTTTAGGTTCTGCCGGGTCAATAGTAACATCTTCAACAACTGGTTCAGCACTGACAATAGCACTAGATATACACAAGCCTAATAGCACGATTGTGGCGGTTAATATCCTTTTCATTTTCTTATACCTCCAATTTTAGCTGATCAACTCATCTAATATTGGGGCAAGCGTTGGTGTGTCTTCAGGAAATCCAGTTGGGATTTCCTTATAGGCATGCACACCTGCTTTTCGATAATATAATCTCCCCTTTTGGTCAAATACAGCAAGAGTGGGAATCGCACTCTCGTTCATATATTTTTCTGAAATACTACCATCATCCTGGCCAAATATCCAATTCAATTCTGTATTATATTGATCCTCAAACCATTCAATAAAACTCTGTATTAATTGTACACTCTCTCGTGAATCAATGTCCACAGACATAATTTCTAATTGATCTCTAGTGTAATTATCATATATTTTTTTTAATTCAGGCATAACAGCATGACAAGGATTACACCATGTCGCCCACATATCTAGGATTACTACCTTACCTCGATAACTACTTAAGCGTATCTGGGTGCCTTCAAGATTTGTAAAAACAAATTCCTCTGCTCCATTACCTCCATTGCTTTCAGATGAATCAAGACAACCTGATAAAAAGGAAAATAAAGAGATTATTATTAATGCCAAGATAAATTCTTTTTTCATAATCAAATACCTAAATCAAATATTGATCTCAGATTATTGATATGTTTCAAGTTTCTTTTTTAGTTCTTCTTTCGGATAGGCCCCAACAAGCCTTTCTACTAAATTACCTTTCTTAAATACAAGTAAGGTTGGAATACTCATTATTTGATGTTTTGTTGATGTACCTGGATTTTCATCAACATTTAGTTTACCAAATACAACCTTTCCATGAAGCTCTTTTGCAAGTTCTTCAATAACTGGTGCTACCATTCTGCAAGGGCCACACCATGGTGCCCAACAGTCAATTACAATTGTTTCATATTTATTTATGGCATTATCAATATCTGCATCTGTTATTTCAAGTGGTGCACTTGGGAGATTTTCATTCATATTTTTTCCTCCTTTAATATATCGTTCTTTCATTTGTTCCAATTTTCTTCTTTTTATTCCTTCAAGTTCATTATCCATTATTTATCATTATCCTGTAACCATTTTCTTATTCTTAGATAACCAATTGTTTTTTCTCCATCTATCCATAAAATAGGAGCTGTTTTTTGTAAATCCTCAAAGACATCGTGAGATTTCGCATCATTCAAATTTTCATCATTCCATTCACTTATTTCATGGGGATAAGTTATAATTTTTATATCATCTCTATCAGTTAATAGTTCTTTAGTTTGAGTACATTTCATACAGTTTTCTAAAGAAAATAATATTTTTTCACTCATTTTCTATTCTCGATATATATTACTTTAATATTTAAATATGGGCCAGGCCGGAATTGAACAGGCGATCTCCGCGTTGTAAGCGCGACGTCATAACCACTAGACCACTGGCCCATTAACCTGGTGCAAAACGCTTTCTCATTTTAGTATTTTGCTATGTTTTTTTAGAATTGTAAATTTCTTTAACTTTTTGCATAGCTGATAAACAATTCTTTATAACTCGGTTAAAAATGTTATCATTAATTGAATATACACCTTTTAAAGAATCTTTGAAACTTTGTTTTTTTATATCTATAAATAATTCATCAATATTCTTACTGATTTTATCTTTCGGACAATTTTTCAAATGATCGGAGATTTTATCAGTATCTGGTTTTTCAAAACAAAGCATTATAATATCTCGTTTATCAGCCATCCTCATTGAATGAATTTTAAGAGCAATAAGCATTTCTTTATCTGGTACCCTGATTTTTGCTCTTAATGAAGGATCCCATCCGCTAACCTCCCGTATCTTAGAATTTTTAAAAATATAAGAGAATGGATATGAATAACCAGTTTGCCTAGATTGAACACTATTAATCAAAAGATCAATACTTAGTAGACCTTTTTCATATCGTTTGAATTTTCCTGAATAATTCAAATCAACTTTTTCAATTCCTAGAACAAAATCCATATCTATTATCAACTTTTGATATTTAGATTCCTCGTTTTCTGAAATTACTATATCTAAATCAACCGAAAACCTAGGAAAACCATAAGAAGAAACAGCATATCCACCAATTACAACATAATCCATTTCTTTATGTAGAAGTTTTAAAAAATCAAAACATTCTTTTTCTCTATTATAAAATTTTTTAATCATGAAGATACCTGTTCATATTTTTTAATTATTTGTAATTTATGTTTTTTATCTAAATATTCCAATGCAGGTCTATACAAAAATTCATTTTTTTTACAAAACTTCACAGTTTCATCTAATGGGACAACTGAAATATCGTCCTTTAATTTTACTTCAAACTTATCAACTGGATGAACAACATATGTTAAACCAAATAAGGTTTTATGAATATCCTCAAATACATATTCTACATCATTTCCTTTAAAAAATTCATTCCAATAGTCTAAATCTTTTTTTAAAACCTTTATATGAACTGGTTTGAATCCTTTTGTAAAATCAGTCCAGTAATATCCATCGCTCCAGATTTTTACAGCAGTACTATCTGAAAAAGCATATTTTCTTTCTGCATGTTTTAATATATCATCTTTATCTAAATTTTCCTGAATAATCTTTTTTACAAAATCTTTTGGTTTAACTATTTTATATTTACCTCTTTTTATTCGTTTCATAAAGTCTAATTTTACTAAATCATGAATGGCTTTCGATGGTTGTGGACTTGGGAAAATCATTCTAAAATCATCTATTGTAAATGTATTATTTTCAAAGGTATTATATAACCAACCATACATTTTTGTATATCTGTTCATAATTACCATTATGGTAATTAATAATATAAATAGTTAACGGTTTAATATATAAAAAGAAAAAAAGAAAGGATTTTATAGAGTCCGTAGAAAATATCGCAGAGATTCTCGTCACTTTTCTCGTCGAGAATCGTCACGTTCGTTCAGTCGTCTTAACCACTAGACTACTGGCCCATGTTACTAATGTAACATTAATTTCGTTTTATTATAACTTTATATTTATATTATGTTCTTAATGGGAACTAATCATTCATTTATTGAGTTTGCGATTTTTAAACCACGCGCTTGAATTAGAAAACATGAAATGACTAAGGTATTAAATGATTTTTCATTAGTATCAGACTCAATTAGATATCATTCCCTCAGCACTTTTTACATTTCATGTTAACCAAATGTTTATATATAATAAATTATATAGCAACTATAGGTGATATATAATGGGTAATCCAACTACTATTCAATTAGATAAATCTGTTGTGAAATCCCTTAAACAAATTAGAGAACATCCCAGACAAACATATAATGAACTCATTTCCCGTATGATAGAAATTTTTAAAAATGTAAAAAAGAGAAACCAATATGATGAATTTCTTCACAAAATTCAACAACAGAAAATGAAAGAATTATGGGATAACCAAGAAGATGAGGCATGGGATGATGCTTAAATCAGGTGATGTAATAATCACCCAAATACAATTTACAGATACTTTTGAAATAAAGAAAAGACCTGCTCTTGTTTTATTTGAAGAATTTGATAACGTGGTTGTTGCAGGGATAACAAGCAACCTCGAAATGAACGGAGTGCCCTTTACTAAAAAAGAAGGTGCTGTGAAAGACAGCGTGATAAAATTAAACTATATCTTTACAATATCAAAGGCAATGATCTCGAAAACTTTATTTCATTTAAATAAAGAGAAGAAACGCATCGTTTTTGATGAATTAACTAAACGATTAAATGAATTGAGTGAAATAGGAGGGCTACGCCCCCTATAACCCCCGTCCGCCTTCGCTTCCTCGGCAAGCCCTTGCCTTTCAGGCCGCGGTCATCCCGCATCCCCGCTCGGCGGTAAAACCAGGTAATACTTGTTGTCTATCATCAATAATTTTTATGTTATGATGTTCTTGTTGACGACGTAAATAATCCGTGGACTCTTCCAGATTTCTCAAACCGGTTGACTGATAATGTTCATAGCCACTCCAAAACGCTCCTTCGGGATATCGTTTACGGAAACCAGGATGCTGTAAAAACATACGTTTCGAGGTCTCTGATTTCAAAATAATCTCAGTTGTTTCAACTGAGTACTTTTTTGGGATGTTCACCTGGAAATGTACATGATTTCCAGCGAAACCAAACTCTCCAAATTCAAAACCCAGAGATTCTAACTCCTTGAACCGTTTTTTACAGGTCTCAATATGAGACTGTTTTCTAAAACATCTGTATCGCTTTTTGGTAATAAACAGCATAGTCACC